>JAEENL010000145.1 GCA_016283775.1 Lachnospiraceae bacterium
AGAACGGCCTTTGTGATATCGTCCCATTCGATGGAATTGCAGACAGCAACGGGAGAAATGCCGCTTATTCCGAACACCTTTCCGAGTTCTTCTATGGTGTCGTCATAATCGTATCCGTCGGGGCATTCTATAAATATTCTGCCCTGCTCCCTTGAAACTTCAAATTCCCCAAGGCGAGAAAGATGAAACTTTATCTGCTCTGTGAGCGCGTTTTCAAAGCGTCCGCGGTTTTTTCCCTTGACGCCTATCTCTCCGTATTTTACCAGTAATGCTTTGTAAAGATCGTTAAACATATCAAACAGTATCCACGCACTCAAAGACATAGTCGTCGTCTACCTGTCTGCAAAAGCCGAGTGCATTCTTTCTTAGATTTTTTATCTTGTACAGCGCGCTGTCCGCGAGATGTATATAGTCGAGGAGCGTCTGTTCGTCTCTTATGAGGCCGTTTACTGCTCCCTGCGTCACAGTGACATAAGGAGACACCGACGAGCAGTCATGGGCTATCATACGGACTTTGAGCGCTTCCCTGATGTCTCTTGCGACCGCGATCATCTCTTCGTCCGATCTTGTTTTGCTTACGATGAAAAACTCATCGCCGCCGTATCTTATGATGATGTCGCAGCTCGGAGACGTGCATTCCGTAAGGATGTCGCTTATCTCGCGGAGCACCTCGTCGCCTTTAAGATGACCGTAGTTGTCGTTGTATTCCTTGAAATGGTCGATGTCAAGGAGCATCACGCCGAAATTGTGCTGTTTTCTCTTTGCGTCGTCAAACCATTTTACAACTACGCTGTTTAGTGCATAGCGGTTGTATACGCCGGTCAGGGCGTCATGTTCCGACTTTCTCCTCAGCCTCTTGTTCTGCTCTTCGACAGCGTTACGGCGCTTCACCTCTTCCTCAAGGAGCCGTCTGTTCCTTGCGGCGTTGGTCTTTTGCTGCCTTACCTGTATGTCCTGCATCTCGTGATATTTGAAATATTCATCGTAGATCGCGGTAAGGTCCGTGCCGGGATGGAATTTCTTTTCGTAACGCACCCTGAGCTTGTGATAGGTACACCACATCATGACGGTGTCCGTCTTCTGGGCAAGGTATTCGATGGTGATGAGGAGGCGTCTTGCGAGTGCTTCGTTTCCGTCATCGATCAGCGCGTTTGCAAGCTCTATATAGTCAAAGTCCGAAGAGAACATCTCTCTGTGTTCCTCGGCATCGTTTAAAACCTTTAAAATCATGTTCATCGCGTCCTCGGTGCGTCCGAGCTTTATGAACACGATGGCGCTGAGCGCAGCGAGGCTCGTAGAAAAACTGGTGTCTTCCGGGTTGTCCTCGGTGCAGGAAAGAAGCCTGAACGCTTCTTCGTAATCGCCCTTGAGATAGTCCACGACAGCCATGTTCAGAAGGATGAGGTTCAGCTGGACAATGGTCTCCTGCCGCTGCTTTGAGCTTTCCGTGTCGTCTCTTATCCCGATCACTCTCTTGTATGCCGATCTGAAATAGTCGAGTGCGGTGTCATATTCTCCGAGCCTCAGATATACGTCGCCGATATTGTTTGAAAGCGTGATCTGCTGAGGCACAAAATGGTGCTTTTCCGCTATCTCCAGAGCCTTTTCGTAGTGTTCGAGCGCAGAAGACTCGTCGACCACGGTGAGCATCAAAACGCCAAGAACGTTGTGACATTCGACTTCAAGCTTCGGGTAGTTCCGGTTCATCGCTATCTGCAGGGCATAGACCAGTTTCCTGATGCTTTCCTCGTCGGCGATGTTGTTCCTGTATCTCACAAGCGTCTCAAAATAAGCCGCATATCCCATGGCCAGCTGGTCATAGTCTTCTTCGGCTTCCTTTGCGAAGGTCTGCACGCTTTCGGTAAAGCTGTCGAGATTCCCGTGTTTGCTCTCGTTGAGCCGCCTTACCCATTCATTGAGATGATTTTTTGTCATATGCCACACCCATGCGTTTTTTTGTTACAAGCCCCAAAACGTCATCTTATATCATAACATATTTTTCAGCCCTGTTCAATTACTTTGTTCAGACGTTGGGCTCGCTCTGCCCATGTGTGAGCTTTTTCCGAGATCTCATATCCCAAAGACGCGATGTTTTCTCTTAAAGTTTTGTTTGTGAGCAGTTCCTCTGCGGCTGCGGTAAGCGTTTTAAGGTCTCTTGTGTCAAAAAAGCAGATGTCCCGGCCTTCAGTAAATATCTCTCTTAAGTATTCGCTGTCATCGGTGATGCAGGCCGCGCCGTTAAGGAACGAGCTGAAAACGCGGTCGTGCGCTCCCGCCTTGAACCACGGCATAACATTAAGTGACACTTTTGCTCTTGACAGTGCTTCAAGGCATTTTTCTGTGTTTCCGTGTCCTAAGATCTCAAGGTTTTCGGGAGCTTTTGTCTTTAGTTTTTCCCAGCCGAGTCCCACGACACTGACCTTTAGTCCGCTCTCGGTGAGGGCTTTCACCGCCTGTTCCCTTTCATAAAAGCGGACGTAGAGATCAATGAAGTTCAGTGACGGCATCGCGATCTTCAGCTCTTCCTCGCTCATTCCCTCACGGAGCATGTGGGACAGAGCGACTTCTTCAAGCGTTTTATGAGGCTCCGAAAGGAGTTCATCGATGATCCCCCTGTAAAAAGCGGTGTATTCGTCGTTTATCCTTGTGATAAAGCGGTCAAAATAAGAGCTCTCGGTGTAATTTCCCGTAAAAACGATGTCGATGTTTCTGTCCGTGAGATCTCTGTGCGGAGCCTTTTTAAGCGCGCTTCCGGCGAGCGGAAGAAAATGACCGGAGTCCGTATCCGGAAACATTTTTTTTGTGTATGCCGCATGATATCTGTCGACATTAAAATGCATGGCATTCTTTGGGGAATTTTCCAGGTAATCGTGATAGTACAGGGGGTGATCCACCATGATGTTTATCACTTTTATCCCGTTCCTGTCCCAGAAATCGTTTTTTCCGTCCCTAAAAAAAGCGACCTCCTCACCCAGCCCGTGAAAGTTGAACGTGAGGAGTACCGTATCCTGCATTCCGGTTTTTTTAAGCGCATCAAGACTTCCGAACTGGTCATAGAGATCAAAAACAAAGACCTCGTGCCCCAGTCCGGAAAGGGTCTTTGCGATCTCTTTTGAAAAGAAATCGAGCGTCTCTATACCGTTTTTAAAGATGATGACCTTTTTCATGATCAGTGTCTTGTAAAGCGCCTGAGCTTTGGAAGAAGTTCGTTCAGCGCCTTAAGCGCTTCTTCGATCTCCTCTTCCCTCGTGTATACGGAAAAACTGAACCTTATCGTGGAATCAAGGTATTTCCTGTCTGTGCCTATGGCTTTTAAGGTGCCACTTATCGCAGGGTGGTTTGAAGAGCATGCGGAACCTGAAGAAACGTATACTCTGCGCTCCTCAAGCGCGTGGAGGAGCACTTCGCTTCTCACGCCTTCAAAGCCGCAGCTCACTATGTGCGGAGCGGTCTCCGATATGATCTTTGTGAGGTCTTCTCCCGACTCTTCCACGTCTTTTGCATTTCCGATCGTGTGAACATATGTTCCGGGAATTTCAAGAAGTCCCCTTATCAGGCGTTCCTTAAGCGCAAACAGGTGTTCCCTGTTTTTTTCAAGATCTTTGTACATGTCGGATGCGGCAACGCCGAGCCCCGCGATCGCGGGAACGTTCTCCGTGCCGCTCCTCATGCCTTTTTCCTGACCTCCGCCGTTTATTATGGGCTTTACCTTTATACCTTTACGGATATAGAGAAATCCGCTGCCCTTGGGCCCGTGGATCTTGTGCCCGGAAACTGAAAGAAGGTCGATGCCGAGGTTTTTCGGAACGATCTTTATCTTTCCGAAGGCCTGGATGGCATCCACGTGAAATATAACATTCGGAGCCTTTTCTTTTATCGCGCGGCTTATCAGCGCAATGTCGTTCACGCTTCCTATCTCGTTGTTCACAAACATCACGGATACAAGGATCGTGTCGTCTCTCATGAGACTCAGGAGATTTTCGATGTCAACATGTCCCCGTTTGTCGACCTCGCAGAAAGACACTTCAAACCCACGTTCCTCAAGGAAAAGCACGGGATTGTAAACGGAAGCATGCTCCATCCTGGTGGTTATGATGTGCTTTCCGGCCCTGCTGTTTGCGAGCGCTGCGCCCACAAGAGCCATATTGTTAGATTCCGTGCCGCCCGACGTAAACACAAGCTCGCCCGGATCGCACTTCAGCACGGACGCTATCTCATTTCTTGCGGTCTTTATGTAATTTTCCGCATTCATCCCCACTCTGTGCATGGAAGACGGATTTCCGAAGTCCTTAAGGTAGACTTCACTCATTTTTTCAAAGACTTTTTCCGAGACCCTTGTGGTCGCGGCATTGTCAAGATAACAGTCCATTTACATTTTCTCCAGTTCGTACATAAGGATCGAAAGTGTCGTGAGACCTGCGGTCTCGGTGCGGAGGATGCGCTTTCCGAGTGAGACAGTCGAGGCGCCTTTTGAAAGCGCGGTCTCAACTTCCGCAGGGTCGATGCCGCCTTCGGGGCCGATGAACACGGAAACAGCAGCACATACTTCGTGTGTTTCACCTTCAGCCGCGCACTGCTTTACACAAGCCTTTACTTTGTCGATGAAATCCGAGAGTGACTTCATCCCTTCGGCGTTTTCATAAGGCATGCAGATAAAACCGGCATTTGCGGGCTCTCCGTCGGAGTTTTTCCCTTCTCCTGCGGCGCGCTCAAGCGCATTTTTAAAAGACATGCTCTTTTGCACAATGGGTATTATACCGCGCCCGGACTGCTTTGCCGCGGCCCTTGCTATCTCCTGCCAGCGCAGGTTCTTTTTTTCTTCCGCGCGGTCGTCCTCTATCTTTGCGATGCAGCGCTTCATCGCGACAGGAACTATCTCTGATGCTCCCAGTTCCACCGCCTTCTGGATGATGAGCTCCATCTTGTCTTTTTTAGGGATCCCCTGGTAGAGCACGATCCTCACGGGAAGCTCGGTGTCTGAAGGGTTTTCACTCACCACTTCAAAGGTCACGCTGTTCCTTTCGGAAAGGTCGGTGATCCTTGCTTCGCAGTCCGTCCCCATCCCATCGCAGAGCGTAAAGGTATCGCCCACACGGGAACGCAGCACGTTTTTTATGTGGTTTACGTCCTCTCCGGTCATCACTATGCGGTTACCCTGCTTTTCCGAGGGTTCATAATAAAATCTGGGCATCGAAGATCATTCCTCTCACTTTGGTAAAATCGCCGTCAGGTATGAAATATGTGGGCTTGTAACGCCCTGTGTACTTTGGCGAAGTGGCTGTCTGTATGAGGAGGCAGTCCATCCCGCACTTTAAAGCCCCTTGTATGTCCGCGGTCTCGTCGTTTCCGGTCATCACGGAGCGCTTGACGTCAAGGCCGTATTTTTCCACGAGTTTCCTGAAAAAAGCTTCGCCGGGCTTTTTGACTTTCTGCTCGGATGAGATGAAAATATCGTCAAAACACTCAGTGAGCCCGAGCATCTCTATCTCAGGCCTCGTAAAGTCGGTCTGGGCGTTTGAAAGAAGGTAGACATGCTTTCCTGCGTTCCGGATGTCGGTAAGGAGCTCCTTCACACCCGGGCAAATGGTTATCCGATCTCTTGAAAGCGCGCGGAATGTGACCGCGATATGCTTTGAAAGTTCCGGGCCCGGGGTGACGCCTTTTTCCAGGAACATGTCACTGAACGCCTTTGTCACGTCAGGCTCAAAATTGTCCCGCTCATCCTTTGTTATAAGCCCCTTTTCATACAGTGTCAAGTTTTCCTGTATCTGACATTTCAAAGTCCTGTGGTAAGCGTTCTTAAGATTTTCTCCGGAATATGAGGCTCCGTACGCACAATAGACCTCTGACATTTTCTGCCAGAGGTCCGGTTTTTCCTCGTCTGTGTGAGTTTCGCACAGGGTTCCGTAGAAATCAAAGATGTAAGCGTCGTACATCATTTAAAGATTCCTTTTTTCTTTGTTTTTGTGCCCGCTGCTGCGGTTCCGTCGGGTGAAGGTCCGAAGGTCCTGTCAAAGGCTTCGAGAAGCTCTCTCTGCTCTTTTGTGAGGGAATTCGGCACCTGTACGATAAGCGTAACGTACATGTCGCCTCTTGTCTGAGCGTTCCTTAAGGACGGCACGCCCTTGCCCTTGAAGCGGACTCTTGTGTCTGTCTGTGTTCCGGGAGCAACATTGTACATGATGTCTCCGTCCACGGTGTTGATCTTTATCTCGCCGCCGAGTGCCGCCTTTGCGAAAGAAATGGGTACATTTGAATAGATATCCATTCCGTCACGCTGGAAGGTGGGATGAGGCTTTACTCTTACTTCAACGAGCAGGTCTCCTCTCGGTCCGCCGTTTGTTCCGGGATCTCCCTGGCCTGAGAGTCTGATGCTCTGTCCGTCGTCTATGCCGGCAGGGATAGTGACTTCGATGGTCTTTTTCTTTGTGATGTAGCCTTCGCCATAGCAGGTCTGGCACTTATCCTTGATGATCTTTCCGGTACCGCGGCACTGAGGGCATGCCTGTACCGACTGTGTAAGCCCGAAAAGCGACTGTCTCTGGAATACGACCTGGCCTTTGCCGCCGCACTGAGGGCAGGTCTGAGGTGTGGTACCCTTCTTTGCGCCTGAGCCCGAGCAGTCAGGGCAGGTCTCTTTTGCGTTGATGTTAAGTTCTTTCTTGGTTCCGAATACAGCTTCGTCAAATGCGATGGTGATGCCGGCGTGGATGCTCTGTCCCTTCTGCGGTCCGTTGTAGGAAGCCCTTCTTCCGCCCATACCGCCGAAGCCTCCGAACAGGTCTCCGAAGATGTCTCCAAAGCTTGAGAAGATATCGTTCATGTCGGTAAATCCGTATCCGCTCGCGCCGGCTCCTCCGCCGTTTTCAAATGCGGCATGTCCGAATTTGTCGTACTTTGCGCGCTTGTCGGCATCGGAAAGAACGCCGTAAGCTTCGGAAGCCTCTTTGAACTTTGCTTCGGCCTCTTTATCTCCGGGGTTCATATCGGGATGGTATTTTTTTGCAAGGACTCTGTAAGCCTTTTTTATTTCTTCTTCGGAGGCGTTCTTTTGTACACCGAGCACCTCATAATAGTCACGTTTGGTTTCAGCCATTTGTATGTTTCCTTTTTCAAACGGAGCGCACGCTCCTTATTAAACAGGCATAGGGCTGCAGTTTAAGCAGCCCCTTGCCTTTATATTATACTTCTCTGAAATCGCCGTCTACGACGTCGTCATTGTTCGCATTGCCTGAAGACTGCTGGTAATCCTGCTGTCCGCCTGCAAAGCCGCCCATGTCAGGTCCGGGTCCTGCCTGTCCTGCGCCGGCTGCGCCCTGGTTCTGCTCGTAAAGCTTTGAGAACAGTGTCTGAGCGGACTCCATGAGTTTTTCCTTGGCGTTCTTGAGGTCGTTTACCTCGCCCTCGCTCATGACTTCAGGATTTGCCTTGTTTACGAGGTCTTTAAGTCTGTCAAGATCAGCCTGGACATTTGCCTTGTCGGAATCCGAAAGCTTGTCGCCCACTTCCTTTAAGGTCTTTTCTGTCTGGAATACGAAGGATTCGCACTCGTTCTTTGTATCAACGGCTTCCTTTCTCTTCTTATCCTGAGCCTCATACTCTGCGGCTTCCTTCATGGCCTTCTGGATATCTGCCTCGGAAAGGTTGGTGCCTGCGGTGATGGTGATGTGCTGTTCCTTGCCGGTGCCGAGATCCTTTGCGGATACGTTAACGATACCGTTTGCATCGATATCGAAGGTAACCTCGATCTGCGGTACTCCTCTGGGAGCTGCGGGGATGCCGTCGAGTCTGAACTGTCCGAGGGACTTGTTGTCCTTCGCGAACTTTCTCTCACCCTGTACAACGTTGATATCTACAGCGGTCTGGCCGTCTGCGGCGGTGGAGAATACCTGGCTCTTCTTTGTGGGGATGGTGGTGTTCTTCTCGATAAGAGGAGTAGCTACGCCGCCAAGTGTCTCGATGGAAAGTGTAAGAGGTGTAACATCGAGGAGAAGGATGTCGCCCGCACCTGCTTCGCCGGCAAGCTTACCACCCTGGATGGAAGCACCGATAGCTACGCACTCATCGGGGTTAAGAGTCTTTGAAGGCTCCTGATGTGTCATCTGCTTAACAAGTTCCTGTACAGCAGGGATACGTGTGGAACCGCCGACAAGAAGGACTTTTCCGAGGTCTGAAGGTGTGATGCCCGCATCGTTCAGGGCTGTCTGAACGGGGCCTCTTGTAGCCTCAACAAGGTCGTGTGTGAGTTCATCGAACTTTGCACGTGTAAGGTTGATATCAAGGTGCTTAGGACCTTCAGCGGTTGCTGTGATGAAAGGCAGGTTGATGTTTGTCTGTGTCTGTGTGGAGAGTTCCTTCTTTGCCTTCTCGGCAGCCTCTTTAAGACGCTGTACGGCCATCTTGTCCATTGAAAGGTCTACGCCGTCGGTGCGCTTGAACTCATCGATAAGGAAGCGCATTACTCTCTCATCGAAGTCATCGCCGCCGAGACGGTTGTTACCTGCTGTCGCAAGAACTTCGATAACACCATCGCCTATGTCGATGATGGAAACATCGAATGTACCACCGCCAAGGTCGTATACCATGATCTTCTGCTCTTTTTCGTTATCAAGACCATAAGCCAGAGCTGCGGCTGTAGGCTCGTTGATGATACGCTTTACGTCAAGACCTGCGATCTTTCCGGCATCCTTTGTTGCCTGACGCTGTGCATCGTTGAAATATGCAGGTACGGTAATGACAGCTTCCGTTACCTTTTCTCCGAGATATGCCTCAGCATCGCCCTTGAGTTTCTGAAGGATCATAGCGGAGATCTCCTGAGGAGTGTATTTCTTGTCATCGATGGTTACTCTGAAGTCTGTGCCCATATGCCTCTTGATGGAGGAGATGGTCTTTTCGGAGTTTGTTACCGCCTGACGTCTTGCGGAGTCGCCGACGATACGCTCGCCGGTCTTTGTGAATGCTACAACCGAAGGGGTTGTTCTTCCACCGTCAGGGTTTGTGATGACTACAGGCTTACCGCCTTCCATAACTGCTACGCATGAGTTTGTTGTTCCTAAATCAATACCGATAATCTTTCCCATAATATTTTCCTCGCTTTCTCGATTTGTTTCGTCATTCTTTACAAGGTCGGAAATCACGCTTCGCATGATTTCTTATCGCGCTGCTTCGCAGCTTGCTAATTAGCAACCTTAACCATTGCGTGTCTTACGACAACGTCTTTATAAATATAACCCTTCTGGAATACCTCAACCACGATGTTCTCGCCGACGCTGTCATCTTCGACGTGCATCACCGCGTTGTGGAGATCAGGATTAAATTCTGTGTTCAAAGCTTCTATTTCCTTGAGTCCCGAAGCTGAAAGAGTGTCAAGCATCTGCCTGTAGATCTTGTCCATGCCGGTCGCGAACGCTCCGGTCTTTTCTTCTTCGTTGAGACTTGCAAGTCCTCGCTCAAAATTGTCTATGACGGGCAAAATCTTTTCGACCACCGCTCTTGCTCCGTTGTCAAAGGAGGCTTCCTTTTCCTTTTCGGTGCGGCGTCTGTAGTTGTCAAACTCTGCCATCTGGCGGAGTACCTTGTCGTTGAGCTCTGCTATCTGTTCGTCGCGCTTGTCTTTTTTGTCTTTCTTTTTGAAAAAGCCTCGTTTTTCTTCGTTTGAACCGTCTTTTCCGTTTTCCTGTCCGTCGGCGTTTTCCGGTGCTTCATTTTCGGAAGTCTCCGGCTGTTCTTCGGCGGTCCCGGCGTTTTCTTCCTGTCCTGCGTTTTCCGCGGTACCGGTGTTTTCTGTGCTTTCTGCCTTTACCGTCTCTTCAGCTTCCGCCTTTTCATTTTCCCCGGCACTCACGTCTTCCGCAGTGCCGCTCTTTACTGCATTTTCAAGATCTTTGGCGTTCACTTTCGATCGCTCCTTTCATTTCCACTGTTTAAAAGCCTTGCGGCTATTTTTTAAACAGATCGTCTATCTGATTCTTTATCGTGGTGAGCGCGGAAACGACTTTTTCGTAATCCATTCGTTTCGGTCCCACGATACCGAATTTTCCGTACATTCCGTCCGCAAGCTCATAGGTTGCGGTAACGACCGAGCAGTCCTTCATCGAATCCACGGTCACCTCGTCTCCGATGTATACCTGGATGGGGTTTCCGTTCTCATCGTCCTCTTTCTTCATGAGTTCGGTGAGTTCCTTCTTTTCCTCGATGGCGTAAAGGATGTCGGACGCATTGTCATTGTCGCTGAGCTCGGGGTATTTCAAGAGGTTTGTTGCGCCGCTGGTGTAGACTCTGACTTTGTCCTCCTCGCCGAGCGCCTCCGCCACCGCGTCGAGCACGTCGCTCACTACCGCTCCGAAGCCCTCCGACTGCTTTTTCATGTTCTGTATTATTTCCAAATTGATCTCGGAAAGATCGAGGCCCTGAAGATAGGTGTTCAGCATGAGGTTTAGTTTCAGGATCGTCTCTTTGTCGAGTTTTTCCCCGACTTCGATGACCTTGTTCTTTACGATGTTGCCCTCGATGAGGATGACCGCAAGGATCGAATCGTCGGTGACTTCGGTGAGCTGTACGAACTTCACCTTTCTGCTCCTGAACATGGGCGTTGTCACCATCGCGGTGTAGTTGGTGCTTGCCGCGAGGAGTTTTGTGGCCTGTTCGAGAAGGTTTTCCATCTTGTCGGCTTTTTCAAGGAGCATCGACTTGATCTCTTTGATCTCAGCGTCCTTGGACTCCATCATCTTGTCAACGTAGAGCCTGTAGCCCTTGTCTGTGGGGATACGGCCTGCCGAGGTGTGCGGGGAAATGATGTATCCCAGCTCCTCAAGGTCGCTCATCTCGTTTCTGATGGTCGCAGAGGAAAGATTCAGGTCTGTGTATTTTGATATCGTTCTTGAACCTACCGGTTCTCCGGTCTCAAGATAGTTCTTGATGATCGCGCGAAGTATTGTCCATTTCCGTTCGTCAAGTTCCACGATTTCTTCCTCCCTGCTGTATTTATGCGCCTTCTGAGACATCCTTGGGCTTTCTGTTAGCACTCAAAAGTTTAGAGTGCTAATCCATGACACTAAAATAACATTAGCACTCAACTTTGTCAAGTGCTAATGTTGAAATTTTTTGAAAAAACTTGAACTTTCTGCTTGCAAGCATCACCGATATTATTAAAATTCTCTTAATACATGCCTTCCCCACTATCTTAATGCTCGCCTTCCATGATATAATCACAAATGCACGGCATTCATCCCGCTGCTGCACAGTTTCCCAATTACATAAGAACAAATCTTTTGGAGGTAATCGGCATGTTTAAGTCAATCACATCAAAGATCATGAGCCTCGTAGCCCTTCTCCCGATCATTTTTCTTATCTGCATGCTTCTTGTCAGTACATACGTGAAAAAACTCGGAAACGCTGCCAACCAGCTGGCTGACGAAAATGTGGTGCTTGAAAGGAATATCGGTATCATCAATACCAACGTCCAGTCGCTGGTAAAAAGAGTATACCAGATGAAGGACTTTGCCCGTGACAATATGAGCTTCATGGGATACATCTATGGTGTTTCCGGCATTCAGGAATGCGAACTGATGACGGAATCCCTCAAGACTCTCCGCCCAATCCTTATGGAAATGTATGACAACAAGTATCCGGTGACGGTTGACCAGCTTGTAAAGATACAGGCGGAATACGCAGATGTTTATGATGAAAATTTCAATGTGATCCAGGCCAAGGGAGATGTTCTCGGATATCTGGATACACTGCCCGAGGAAGAAGCACAGGCTAAGCTTTTGAACTGGTCTATCCTCAGCTACATAGATTCTGCAGAATACATCATCGACGCTTATCAGAAGCTGTTTGCCGAATACAATACAGATTCGGCGATCACATACGATGAGTCCGGAAACATCACCACCCAGTGGTGGATCGACGCACAGAACATGGCTACGCAGTCCCGCTATGTTGAGGGCTTTGCGGTAAGTGTGTTCAAAAACGGCGCCTATGTGCAGGAAAAAGGCGCAGACGGCACAATGCAGAACGTCTCGACGAGGATCCTCGGTGAATACACGATAAGAGAAGAATCCGACGCAAGAGTTGCTGAGGCACGCGCCGAAGCAGAAAAGATCACAAAGACTCTCAACTACCTCACCATAATATTTGTTGTGGTATTTCTTGCGGTCGGCGTGATCATCCTGTTCAGATTAAAGAGCATCATCAAACCTGCCGTATCGGCAGGCAGCACTATGACCGGCATCATCGACGGCATCTCAAAGGGTCAGGGCGATCTCACATCAAGGTTTGATTCCAAAAGCAAAGACGAGATCGGCCAGCTGCTCGGCGGCGTAAATTCCTTCATGGATCAGCTGCAGAGCATCATCCAGAAAATCCGCGAAGAGTCGGGAAACCTCAACGAATCCGTTTTGCATCTGAATAACGAGATCAGGACATCAAATGAAAGCACAGCAAACGTTTCCGCAGTTTCCGAAGAGCTTGCCGCAAACATGCAGGAGATCAACAATACAGTGGATCAGCTCTTAAAGAGCGCTACCGACATCTCCGACCAGGCAAAGACAATGAGCCAGCGCGTAAACGAGGGCTACAGCTTTGTGGAAGATGTACAGCACAGAGCCAACAATGTAAAGGATTTCTCCGTTTCAAACAAAAAGACCGCAGAAACCCTTATCGCAGAAAAGAGGACAAACCTCAACGAAGCGATCGAGAACAGCAAAAATGTTGAAAAGATCAACAAGCTCACCGATGAGATACTCTCCATCTCCGGTCAGACAAATCTCCTTGCCCTCAACGCTTCCATAGAAGCCGCAAGAGCAGGTGATGCCGGCAGAGGCTTTGCTGTCGTAGCCGATGAGATCAGAGTGCTTGCCGATTCGAGCCGTGTTGCCGCAAACAATATACAGTCCATCAGCGTGCTTGTAAATGACGCAGTTTCTCTCCTTTCGAAAAATGCGGACGAGATCCTTAAATATATCGACGAATCCGTCCTTAATGACTACGAGCAGTTTGTGGGCTATTCCGAACAGTATTTCCAGGATGCGGAGAGCATGAAGGGCATCCTCGGAGAATTCCAGCAAAACTCACAGAATCTTTCTTCGACTCTTACGGAAGTCTCGAGAAGCGTGGACAGTGTAAACCACGCCGTTGCCGAGAGTTCTTCGGGTATCACGATGGTTGCGGAAGAGGCCACAAAACTTGCCTGCTCGATGAGCGACATCCGCGACGAAGCAGAAAAGAACAGCCAGATCTCCGACAGCCTGAAGGGAGAAGTCGAGAGATTCGTAAATATCTGATCTGCATATAGTTCACTGAAAGCCGGGGCCAAGGCCCTGGCTAAGATCATCCCGTCAAACCAGTTGATCGGGATGATCTTTTTTTGGGGGCCAATTAATCGCTACAGACAATGGCCGACCGGTCATTTACGCCGGAAATCCATGCCGGTATATACCCTTACGGGATTTCCTCGGACAATGCGCTTGTGTTCCATCCAAGCGCTGTTTTTCTGTTCCGCTTTGTTCTCCGCTTCTTTTTCGGCGAGGATGAGGTTCAGTTTTTCAAACGCGTTGCGCCTGTTCTGCAGCTGACTTCTCTCTGCGGTGGATGTTACCGAAATTCCCGTGGGCACATGTGTCAGACGCACACCTGTCTCCACCTTGTTTACATTCTGCCCGCCGTTACCTCCGCAGTGAAATCTTTCAAAGCGGATATCGCCTTCCTTGCAGATTTCGGGCACTTCTTTTATGACGCTCACGTCGACAAACCAGTTTTTCCGCTTGTGATGCGGTCTGAACGGACTTTCGCAGGTCCACTGCACCGTACCCTCAAGCGCCGACAAGTCCTCGCCGGTACTGAACATCACAGATGTGCAGCATCCCGGAGTTTTTGCCTTATGCATGCTTATCAGTTCGATGTCATCATATTCTGTTTTCAGGGATTCATAAAGCTTGGCCACGGCCAGCTCGCATTCTGCCGGTCCCTGTCCGGAACTTAGCTGTATTATCATATATTACTTTTACTCCTGTTATTCTCCGCCTGCCTTGAAGTTGTAGACAGGCTTTATAAGCTTTTCGATCTTCACGGTCTCCCCGATGACTTCGGTGATCTCTTTAAGACCCCGATAGGCAAAAGGCGCCTCATCAAGCGTGTCTTTGCCGATGCAGCTGCAGTAGATCCCCTTCATTTCGGATTTAAAAGAAGAAACCGTGAAGCTGTTCTTTACGTCTTCGCGCTTCATGATCCTGCCCGAGCCGTGCGGCGCGGAGCAGTTCCATTCTGTGTTTCCGAGGCCTGTACCGAGGATGATCCCATCTCGCATGTTTATGGGGATTATCACTTTTTCATTGCTTTTAGCGGAGATCGCACCTTTTCTGAGCATCGGCGAGCCAAAGGTTTTAAGCGTCTCATCACTCGAATCCACGTAGTTATGGATGCAGTCATAAGTCTCGTCAACCTTCCATTTCATGCCTTTTGTGAGTTCATCGATGATCGCCGCGCGGTTTAAAGACGCGAAACGCTGTACCACCTGAAGATCATGAAGATAATCCTGCATGAGCCTGCCTTCAAGCCATGTGAGTTCGTAAGGCACGTCAAGACCTCGCGCTTTAAGCTCCTTCTGACCTTCATTAAGATAAAACTCGGTCATTTCCTTACCGAGATGCCTACTTCCCGTGTGTACCACAAGAAAAAGCCCGCCTTCCTCGTCGATGTCAGCCTCGATGAAATGATTTCCGCCTCCGAGCGTTCCAAGGCTCAGCAGCGCCTTTTCCGCACGGATATGCGGCGCGCAGATAAGCTCGGAAATGTCGAATCCATCCGCAAATCTGTGAACCTTTGTCCTTACCGCAAATCCCGCCGGCACCGCGTCCCTGATCACTATGTCAAGTTTCTGCCCGCCAACCTTTTTTGCTTTGACCTTAGCCATGGTCATGCCGCAGCCCACATCAATCCCGATGAGATTCGGCATGATCCGCTCTCCCACAGTCATCGTGAGCCCGATGGTCCCGACCTTCCCCGGATGCACATCGGGCATCACACGGATACGTGAGCCTTTGGAACTCTCCGCGTCGCAGATGTTCTGCAGCTGATGAGCCGCATACCCGTCCAGCGCGGTCTCTGTGTTGTTTGTTGTAAAAACTAAAGCCGATGTATAGGCTCCGGTTATAGTGATTGGTAAATTCATAAAAAACCTCTGCTTTCGCAGAGGCATGGAAATCCTGTAGATCCGTACAGAAGGGCAGTCCGCCCCGTCAGAATATTCCGGCCGGAAGGATGGCCATGCCTCTTGATAATGTATTAAATGTGGTGTTATTTGCTGTAAATGTGATCTTTTTCATTTTGATGACCTCCTTTCGTGTGAAATAATATTTTTTACAGTGGAGATAATAAAGCGGAATCGTGACAAAAATATGTCAGAAGTGTGGCGGATCTTGTACTTTTCCGGATCACCCAAAAATGCTTTCGAAAAAGCCTTTGACCGCTCCGACTGCGCCGCCGATTACAAAGCCTATGGCCTTGCCGGGTATCCCAAGCAATGCTTCACCTATGGTCGCGCCGAAGCCCGCACCCACTTCGACGGATAACCCGACGGATTCAAAAAAGCCTGCCTTGACTTTCTCTTTGTAATCTTTTTCCGTATCGTCATGAAGCCACATATCTCTATTAACATTGATATTGTCTGCAAGTGCAAGGCGTTTTTCCTTAGGAATGGACATTACGATGTAGTAAAGAAGCTTGGTCAGGTTGTACGGTTTGCACTGTTCCTCTCCTTCTTCTTTGTATCCGGCGCAGTAATATACTGGTTTTATGGTAAGCCCTGTGCCTTCATATATTCTGTCCTGCACGGATTTTGCCTTGTTTTTTAAATATTTTGTCAGCACTTCGTCAGGTTCATTTTTCTCGGCATCCCAGTGTTTGCCCTTCATTGCGACATCCGCCTGGTTCAGACCGACGAGGATCCTTCCCTCTTTGTCCTTGCCCAGACAAGGTATTATCACATTGTTGATAAGGTCAAACGATGTGCCCAGATCCTTTGACGAAGAGTCGAGGACAACCAGCACCAGAT
>JAEENL010000146.1 GCA_016283775.1 Lachnospiraceae bacterium
GAGCTCGTGGCTTCGTCAAGGATCATAGCGGGTGAGTCAGCAACGGCTGCCCTAGCTATGGAAAGAAGCTGTCTCTGTCCCTGTGAGAGCGATGCGCCGTTTCCTGTGAGCATCGTGTTGTAGCCCTCGGGAAGTCTGGTGATGAAGTCATGCGCATTTGCAAGCTTTGCGGCTTCTATGCACTCTTCGTCCGTGGCGTCAAGGCGTCCGTAACGTATGTTGTCCATAACGGTTCCCGTAAACAGGTTCACTTCCTGAAGAACAAGTCCCAGAGAGCGCCTGAGATCGGGCTTTTTGATCTTGTTTACATTGATGCCGTCAAATCTTATTTTTCCGTCAGGAATATCGTAGAACCTGTTTATAAGGTTTGTGATAGTCGTCTTACCTGCGCCGGTCGCGCCCACGAAAGCAAACTTCTGGCCTGCGGTAGCATGGATCGTGATGTCTTTAAGCACCATTTTTTCCGGAACATAGCCGAAATCAACATGTTCAAGCTCGATATCGCCTTTAAGTTCCTGATATGTAACGGTACCGTCAGCGGAATGAGGATGCTTCCATGCCCAGAGTTCAGTGCGCTCCGTGGTCTCGTTGAGTGTGCCGTCGGGATTTCTCTTTACATTTACAAGTTCGCAGTAGCCTTCGTCGGTCTCACTCTTCTCGTCGATAAGATCGAACACTCTTCCCGCGCCCGCAAGTCCCATAGTGATCATGGTGACCTGCATAGTCATCTGTCCGACCATCTGTGAAAGCTGGTTGAACATTCCGAGGAATGTGACGATCACACCGAGAGTAAGCGGAACAAATACGGTATGCTCCGTGAAAAGCTCACGGAAAGCGAGGTTCGGCGCATTAAGCGTGAAAAGCACACCGCCGAAGACAGCAAGTATTACATAGAAAATGTTTCCAATGTTGTTTGAAAGAGGTCCGAGGACATTTCCGTTCTTGTTTGCCTGCGACGAATCACTGAAAAGCTTGTCGTTAAGCACGTCAAAGTCTTTTTTGGCTTCCTCTTCGTGCGTAAACACCTTTACCACCTTAAGGCCGCTCATCATTTCCTCGATGAAGCCCTCTTCCTTGGCAAGGGACTGCTGCTGCGCGACCATGAACTTTCCGCTTCTACCGCCGAAAAATCCGGTCACTTTCACAACACAGAAGATCGCAACGATCACAAGCAGGAACATCCATACACTGTAGCTCAGCATTATCACTACCAGCGACACTATCGATATCGTGGATGTGATGATGGACGGGATGGTCTGTCCTATCATCTGCCTTGTGGCATCTGTATCGTTTGTGTATGTGCTCATGATATCGCCATGAGCATGTGTGTCAAAGTATTTGATGGGAAGGGTCTGCATGTTGTCAAACATGTCGTCCCTGAGTTTTTTAAGCGACCCCTGAGTCACGGTCGCCATGATCCTCGTATAGATAAAGCTGCAGATTATGCCCGTGACATATATGCATGCGAGGACTCCGAGCACCATGAAAACGTTCTTTTCGACAGCGCTCCACCCGCTCGTTATGCCGGGTACGATGCAGTCATCGATGAGTTTTCTCATGAACACGCTCATCGCAACGTTTGCGAGTGAAGAGATTATAAGGCACACAGCCACTGCTATGACTCTTCCTTTGTAGTTTGAAAAAACAAATCTCAGGAGTCTTCCGAACGTGCCCTTTTTGATCTTTACTCCGGGCATGCGCACGCCTCTCGGCACGGAGTTTCTCGACGTTTTAACAGGTTCAGCCATTGTCTCGATCCTCCTTTGTCTTTGTCTGTGTGCGGTAGATGTCCGCGTAAATGCCGTTCAGCTTTAAAAGCTCATCGTTTGTGCCCTTTTCGACGATGCGTCCGCCGTCGAGCACTATGATCATATCGGCATCCTCAACGGATGAAACACGCTGCGCGATGATGATCTTTGTGGTGCCGGGGATATAGGTCCTGAATGAATGGCGTATCAGCGCGTCTGTCTTTGTATCAACGGCCGAAGTCGAGTCGTCCATTATGAGCACCTTGGGCTTCTTTAACAGCGCGCGTGCTATGCAGAGGCGCTGCTTCTGACCTCCGGAAACATTCGTTCCTCCCTGCTCAATGTAGGTGTCATAGCCGTCGGGGAAGGTCTTTATGAATTCATCGGCACATGCTGCCTTGCAGGCTTCCACGATCTCCTCGTCTGTAGCCTCTTTGTTTCCCCATCTCATGTTTTCTTTGATGGTCCCCGCAAAAAGGACATTCTTCTGGAGCACCACCGCAACCTGGTCGCGAAGGGCCTTGAGATCGTAATCCTTTACGTTCTTTCCGCCGACACGCACTTCACCCTCGGTAACATCATAAAGCCTTGAGATCAGCTGGATCAAGGTGGTCTTTGACGAACCTGTGGATCCGATGATGCCTACCGTCTGGCCGCTCGCGATCTCAAGATCTATGTCTGAAAGAGCGTATTTCTGCGCAGATTCCGAATACTTAAAGGAAACATCCTTAAATACGATGCTTCCGTCCTTTACATTCTTTTCGCCGTTTTTGTCGGATTCAAGCGTGGGCTCGTAGTTGAGCACCTCGCACACACGGTTTCCGGCTTCCTGGCTCATGGTCATCATTACGAACGCAAAGCCTATCATCATAAGTGAAGAAAGGATCTTTACTCCGTAAGACGTGAGGGACGAAAACTCACCTGTCGTAAGTTCGGGAGCGGGTGAATTGCCGGTCTCGATGATTATCTTTGACGCAAAAAAGCAGAGAACGACCATCGCGAAGTTCATACCGAACTGCATGACAGGCGTGAACAATGCAAGCATCTTTTCCGCCTGTGTGAAGTCTTTTCTCACGTCATCGGATGCCGCATTGAACTTCTTTATCTCGTAATCCTCTCTCACAAAGCCTTTTACGACTCTTATGGCGGATACGTTTTCCTGTACGGAGTTGTTCAGCGCATCGTATTTCTTAAAGATCCTCTTAAAGATGCTGTGTGCGCTTCTTGCGATGGTAAGCATCGCAAACGCGATGAAAGGCACTACCGCAAGAAAGATCATCGTGAGCTTCCAGTGTATGGTGCAGCCCATGATTATCGAGAAAAGGAACATGAGCGGCACGCGCACCGCCATACGGATTATCATTCCGTATGCGTTCTGAAGGCTGGTAACGTCGGTCGTAAGTCTTGTTACAAGGGACGATGAAGAAAAACTGTCAACATCGGAAAACGAAAAATCCATCACCTTGTGGAACAGGTCGTGACGCAGATTCTTTGCGAAGCCGCAGCTCGCGTCGGCGGCGCATCTTGCTGAGAGCGTTCCGAAGGTAAGACTTAAGATCGCGGTGAGTATTAGTATTCCACCATACATCATGAGTTCCGGCACGGACTGGTTCTGCAGGCTGTCGATAAGTTTTGCCATAACGAGCGGGATCAGTATCTCCATGCTGACTTCACCGCACATGAACACAGGTGTCAGGATCGACGCCTTTTTGTATTCTCTTATACTCTTGGCCAGAGTTTTTATCATACTTTGTATCTCCTTATCCTAAAGACCGCTCATCTGAGCTCGGCAAGCTCCATGATCAGCTTCTCTGTCTTCTCCCATCCGAGACATGCGTCCGTGATGGATTTTCCGTATATCCCTCCGTCGGGCTTCTGGTTCCCGTCAAGCAGATAGGATTCGATCATAAGCCCCTTTACAAGCTTTCTGATATCCTCGGAATATCTGGTGCTGTGGAGCACTTCCTTTGCGATCCTTATCTGTTCCTCAAAGTGTTTTCCGGAATTTGCGTGATTTGTGTCAACGATCACAGCGGGATTCTTGAGTTCCGTCTTTGCATAAAGCTCACATAAGAGCTTCAGATCCTCATAATGGTAGTTCGGGATGGAATTTCCGTGCTTGTTTACGGAACCCCTCAAAATGGCATGCGCCATGGGATTTCCCTTGCTCTTTACTTCCCATCCGGAATAAACGAAATCATGTGAATGCTGGGCT
>JAEENL010000147.1 GCA_016283775.1 Lachnospiraceae bacterium
CTCCGAAAACATCAAAAACAAAGCCGGAAGGCAGTATGCCGCATCCCGCGGAGAATATCTGAACGGCATGATCATGGCGGATTATCTCGGTTTTACATTTCTTGATGCCGCGGAAGTCGTGCTTTTTGACGATGACGGCAATTTCCTTTCCGAGGACACGAACACTGTGCTCTCAAGAAGGCTGAAAGACCTTGACAACGTGGTAATGCCGGGCTTTTACGGCGCGACAAGAGACGGCGTGGTAAAGACCTTCTCAAGAGGCGGATCCGACATTTCCGGTTCCATCCTTGCGAGAGCCGCAAGCGCCGATCTTTACGAAAACTGGACCGATGTTTCGGGCTTCCTCGTTGCGGATCCCAGAGTGGTAAAGGATCCCGAAGTCATCAACATCATCACATACAAAGAACTCAGAGAGCTTTCATACATGGGCGCGACGGTGCTCCATGAAGATGCCATTTTCCCCGTGAGAAGGAGCGGCATCCCGATCAACATCAGGAACACAAACAAGCCCGACGATCCGGGCACGCTCATCGTTGAAAACACCTGCAAGTCGTCAGACTACACCATCACCGGAATAGCCGGAAAGAAGGGCTTTGTCTCTGTCAATATCGAAAAAGACATGATGAACTCCGAGATAGGTTTCGGACGCCGCGCGCTTGAGGCTTTTGAACTGTCGGGGATCAATTTTGAGCATGTGCCTTCGGGTATAGATACATTGTCGGTAATAGTGCACCAGCCTGAGTTTGAGGGCAAGGAACAGCAGGTACTTGCGGCACTCCACCGCCTTACGGACCCTGACAGCATCGACATCGATTCGGACATCGCGCTCATTGCGGTAGTGGGTAGATCCATGAGAGCAAACCGCGGTGTCGCTGCAAGGATATTTGCGGTCCTTGCGCACAACAACGTCAACATCAAGATGATCGATCAGGGCTCAAGTGAGCTCAATATCATCATTGGCGTATCAAATAACGATTTTGAGACAGCCATACGTGCGATCTACGACATATTTGTCACGAGCAGGCTGTAGAACGGGACGGATCTGAATGGCCGGAAAAGGAACTAAAATCAGACTTGACGGAAATGTGGGCAGATATCTGAGATGGCCTCTCTATCTGGGCGCACTTTTGATACTGCTCGATATCATCGTGTTTTTTGCATATGAACCCGCTTTCTGGATAACGGTACTTTTTACCGTGATCTATGCGCTGGCTACCGTGATACTCTTTGTGTTCAGGCGTGATGACATCATGTCCGAACTGGTGGATTTTGCCACGGAATACAATCACGCGCAGCATGTCATGCTGAAAGAGCTCGATGTGCCGTTCGGACTCCTCGACATGGGCGGCCGCCTCATATGGGCGAGCAACGATCTGAAGGACCTTCTCGGCACTGACAGGTGGATGAAGGAGCATATCACAAAGATCTTTGAAAACGAAGAACTGACCGTGCTCCCGACCGTCGAAGAAGATTATGAAACCCATATCGCGTTCGGTGGCAGGAATTTCCGCTTAAAGCTCCGTCTTGTAACTCCCTCGGAATACGGCGACGCTGTACTCTGGCACGATGATTTCGGAGTGACGGACGCTCCGGACGATTCGGTCATTGCCATGTTCCTCTATGATGAAACCGAAAATATCGCATTAAAGACAGAAAACTTCGAAGAGAAGATGCTTGTCGGCCTTCTCTATATCGATAACTACGAAGAAGCGTTCGAAGGCGCGGACGAGGTAAGAAGATCGCTCGTTACGGCCTGGATCGAGCGAGAGGTCAACAAGTACATGAAGGACTATGATGCCATAGTCAAGCGCCTTGAAAAGGACAAATACATGTTCGTTTTCAAGCAGAAGTACCTTTCCGCTCTTGAAGAAAACCGCTTCTCCATTCTTGATGATGTAAGGAACCTGAACATCTACGGCCTCACGATGACCATTTCCATAGGTATCGGTGTGCTGCCTGACTCCTACACAAAGTGCTACGACCTTGCCTATGCCGCTATGGACATGGCTCTCGGGCGCGGCGGCGATCAGGTCGTCATAAAGACTCCGGACAAGATAAAATATTTCGGCGGCGTGAGCTCCACTCAGGAAAAATCAACGCGCGTCAAGGCCAGAGTCAAAGCTCAGGCGCTGCGTGAATATATCGAGACTCACGAAAAGATCGTCATCATGGGACATACACTCGCGGATATCGACGTTCTCGGCGCTGCAGTGGGTATCTACAGGATAGCAAAAACACTTGAAAAGCGCGCGTATATCGTTATTTCCGATATCAGCACGAGCATCGCTCCCATAATCGAGGGCTTCAGGAACAACCCCGATTATGAAGAGGACATGATAATCAACGGCGCAAAGGCAAAGAGTCTTATGGACAACGACACGCTTCTTGTTGTGGTCGATGTCAACCGTCCGGCTTATACCGACACGCCCGAGCTTCTTGATATGACAAAGGCTATCGTGGTCTTAGATCACCACAGACAGATGGACGAGCGCATCGACAATGCCGTTATTTCCTATGTTGAGCCCTATGCTTCGTCAGCAAGTGAAATGGTCGCGGAGATACTTTTGTATGTGAGCGACAACTTAAAGCTCCGTCCCATCGAAGCGGATGCCATGTACGGCGGCATCATGATAGACTCAAACAATTTCCTGAACAAAGTCGGCGTAAGGACTTTCGAGGCAGCGGCATATTTAAGGAGAAACGGCGCGGATATCACAAAGATCCGAAAGATATTCAGGACCAACCTGCAGGAATACCAGGCACGCGCCGACGCGATCAGCCATGCCGAGATATTTATGGATCATTACGCTCTTGCCGAATTTGACGGATCGGGTCTCACAAGTCCCACGATCATCGCCGCCCAGGCCGCAAATTCCATGCTCGATATCGACGGCGTAAAGGGTGCGTTCATATTTACGGAATTCGGCGGAAAGATATTTGTTTCGGCTCGTTCCATCGACGAACTGAATGTGCAGATCCTCTGCGAAAAGCTTGGCGGAGGCGGACATATGAGTGCCGCGGGAGTGCAGTTTGAGGGTATTTCCGTTCAGGAGGCCATCCAGAAGGTCAAGGATACCATTGCCGAAATGGTCGAAAACAAAGAGATAAAGCAGTAAGAGATGTAAGTTTTATGTAAGTTTGGAGGTTATGACATGGAAGTAATTCTGCTCGAGGACGTAAAGTCTCTCGGTAAAAAAGGACAGATAGTAAAAGTTAACGACGGATATGCAAGAAATTTCATCATTCCCAAGGGACTTGGTGTGGAAAAGAACACAAAGACACTGAACGAGCTCAAGATCAGGGAAGCAAACGAGGCAAAACGCCTCAAGGAGATACTTGACGAGGCACAGGAACTCGGCGGAAAGCTTTCTTCGGGCAGTGTCGTGCTCTCGATGAAGGCGGGAGAGGGCGGAAGGACCTTCGGCTCAGTCTCCACAAAGGAGATCACGAGCGCCATTAAGGACCAGCTGAACCTTACGATAGACAAAAAGAAGCTCGTGCTCGCGGAGCCCATCAGGAATTTCGGCACTTACCACGTTCCTGTAAAGCTTCACCCTCAGGTGACCGCAGAGGTAACCGTGAAGGTAGTGGAGGAGTAGTTTTCTGCCCGGGGGAGTTATGGAAGAAAATGTTATAAAGCGTGTGATGCCGTTCAGTAATGATGCCGAGCGGTCCGTCATCGGCTCGATGATCATGGATCGTGAAGCCATCGTCTATGTGAACGATAAGCTCATTCCTGATGATTTTTATGTACCGGAATACAAAGCGATGTTTGAGGCTGCCATCGAACTCTTTAACGAGGGCAGGGCGGTCGATATCACAACGCTTGTGGTAAAGCTCCGCGAAAAGGATATCGCGCCCGAATTTTGCGGGCTGGAGCACATCATGAGCATCGTGGATGCCACTCCGACATCCGCAAATATAAAGTATTATGCCGACATCGTTTCGGACAGAGCGGTCTCAAGAAGGCTCATCCGCACCCTTGAGGGGCTTGCGACGATGACCTATATGCAGAAGGACGATCTGAACGACATACTCGGAGAGACCGAAAAGCAGATATTCAACATTGTCCAGAGCAGGAACACCGGAGAGTTTGAGGATATCAAGCAGATCGCTCTGAGAACGCTCAGAGGCATTTCAGAGGCTTCAAAGAGCCAGTCCGGCATCACCGGCATTGCGACCGGCTTCAGAGACCTTGACAGAAGGCTTTCCGGACTTCAAAAGTCCGATCTTATCCTTATCGCAGCGCGTCCTTCAATGGGAAAGACCGCATTTGTATTAAACATCGCTAATTATGTGGCAGTCCGCTCGCACATCACGACCGCCGTTTTCAGCCTTGAAATGTCAAAGACGGACCTTGTGCAGCGAATGTACGCCATGAACTCAAAGATAGACGCCACAAAGCTCAGGAACGGTGACCTTGACGATCACGGATGGACCGATCTCATGGGAGCCGCAAGAG
>JAEENL010000148.1 GCA_016283775.1 Lachnospiraceae bacterium
ATCCTGAGCCAGGATCAAACTCTCATGTTTAAATGTTTGTTTGATTCGTTTCAGAACTTCTTCTGGCTTATGTCAATGACCACTTACGAGGCACAAGTCTGTGCCGAGTGGTCGTTGACCTTTTTCTAAAGAAAATAGCAAAAGTTGTTCCGTCTCTCGATCTCTCGATCAAGAGTCTTACTGTTTTAAGGTTTTTGTCCTTAAGTACCCGATCACCGAAATGATCAGGCTGAAAATCTTTTTGAAATTTTCAGGGTTGTTTAGCTGTTTAGTTGTCAAGGATCGTTTGAAATGCTTTCGCATCTCGTTTGCTCCTTTTCGCAAGGCGCTCGAATAGATTACCACGGAAAAAGAAGTTTGTCAACAATTATTTTTAAAAATTTTAAAAATTTTTTGTTGAGCGGAGAAAGAGGGATTTGAACCCTCGCGCCGGTTGCCCGACCTACACCCTTAGCAGGGGCGCCTCTTCGGCCTCTTGAGTATTTCTCCGAACCGAACTGCGTTACCAAAGGTATTCAGTTTCGCCTGTGTAACACACAGACGCAACGAACAGTTTATCAAAGAATTGCTTCGTTGTCAAATACTTTTTGAATAATTCCCAAAAACAGGCTCATTCAACAGATATGATAAACCCAATGCCCGATATTTCCCCATTTGCGGGGATCACCTTATTAAACTCTTCGCATGTGATATTCAGGATGTTTCCTGATACTGAGGCCGAGGCGCACCATATATTTGATACGGCGATATCCCCGGTGAAGGGGATGGATACGGACCAGTCTGAAATATCGGTATTTCCTGTGTTTTTCACTGTCAGATCGTATTGAAAAAACATTTTGCCTTCAGAATCCCATGTATTCGAGATATTAAGTATATACTCCCATGTACCGGCGGCACCATCGAACAAGCCTTGCGGAAAAAGCGGTGAAACCGGCTCTGTTTCATCTTTCCCGGGCGTCTCGGTCTTTACAGGATCAGCCGCTTTACCTGTAGGCTCTCCGTTTAAAATATCGATCAGCCAGCGTCCTTCCTCACTTAAGTCATCAAGCTTTAAAGAATGCTTCAGACTGCAGCTGCTTTTGATAAGCGCGGATGATTCGTTCTTGTTTGAAAGATTCCAGCAGATATAACTGATCCCCTTGCTGTCCATGGCTTCTACCCACTTATTTGCAGAAGCGATGTCCAGCGCGCCGTTTCCGGAGGCGTCGCAGATGCCGTATTCGGTAACAAAAACGGGAAGCCCATTGTTCACAGCATCCGTCATTTTTTTTCTAAGGTCATCCTTATGGGTTGCCGCGTAGAAATGCAGTGCATACATGATATTTGTATAGCCTTCTATCGGATCCTTTGCGGCCTGGTCCACATATTGTGACCAGTTTGGCGTACCCACGATGATCACTGCGTCGGGATCGTTTTTCTTTATTATCGGGATGATCTCAAGCGCGTATTTCTTGATCGACTGCCAGGATGTGCCGCCGTTTGGCTCATTGCATATCTCGTAAATAACGTTGTCGTGACCGGCATATTCTTCGGACATCTCCCTGAAAAAATCCTTTGCGTCGGAAATGTGGACGTTTGGATCTTTGTCATTAAGGACATGCCAGTCGATCAGGACATATAGATCCGCCTCGGTAGCATAGGAAACGCCGTCTTTTACCAGTTTTCTGAGCTTTGCTTTATCTCCGCCCGAGCAATAACCGCCGTATTCGTCGGTGTACATTGCGAGACGCACCACGTTTGCGCCCCATTCCTCACTAAGCTCTCTGAACAGGGTTTTGTTTACATACTCCGGAAACCATGCAATTCCGTGTGTGCTCACACCTCTTAGCTGTACTGCATTTCCGTTCTTATCGGTAAGCTGTGTGCCTGTTACTGACAGGGCTCCGCATGATGAGGGATGTCCGGAAGAAATCTTTTCTGCTGCTTTGGTTGGTACCGCGGTGGGAGCAACTGTCGGTGTTTTGTCAGGAGCCTTTGTCGGCGTGGGAACAGCAGTGACGGCAGGCGTATTTGTTGCCGTGGGAATGACCGCGGCCGATGTCGGAGTTGCTGTAGGTATCAGTGTTCCGGATGCCGGTGTCGGAGTAGCTGTAGGTATCAGCGTTCCGGATGCCGGTGTCGGAGTTGCTGTAGGTATCAGTGTTCCGGACGTCGGTGTAGGTGTCGCGGTTGGAATGATCGCCCCATGTGTCGGCGTTACAGTCGGTGTCGATGTTTCAGCCGCTGCCACGATCGGTGTCGCGGAAATACCGGGGTTTTCGATTGCGATTTTGTTCGCGCATCCTGCAATAAACAAAATACAAAGTAAAAATGAAAAAAAGAACAACCTTTGTTTCGTTGTTCTTTTTGTTACTGACATTTTTTCAGCGTTCATACAGATCGTTTCCTTTATCATCGGCGACCACCACACAGGGGAAATCTTTTACTTCAAGCCTGTAAACGGCTTCTGTTCCGAGGTCTTCGTATGCTACTATATCTGCTTTGGTTATGCATTTTGAGAGAAGCGCTCCCGCACCTCCCACAGCGGCAAAATACACCGCATGGTTCTTTTTCATGGAATCCTTTACTGCCTGCGTCCTTCTGCCTTTTCCGATCATTCCGGTTAAACCGAGATCAAGGAGCGTCGGAGTATATCTGTCCATGCGCCCTGCGGTCGTGGGGCCGGCAGATCCAATCACCTGACCGGGTCTTGCGGGGGACGGTCCAAGATAATAGATGGTCTGATCCTTGATATCCATAGGCAGATCCTTGCCGTCCGCCAGAGCTTCTGTCATGCGCTTGTGCGCCGCATCCCTTGCGGAATACATCACTCCCGTGAGATAAACATAATCTCCCGCGGTAAGCTCCTGCACCTTATCTTTTGTAAGTGGAAGTTCCAAGTGTATTTTTTTCATTTGATTTCTCCAAAGAACAAGTAAACAGAGTATTTCCCGTGCATTCAGATCATGCGTGTCACGTGTCTGTTCACGTGACAGCAGATATTTACGGCAACGGGAAGTCCCGCGATGTGTGTGGGGAAAGTCTCGATGTTTACGCCAAGCGCGGTGGTCTTTCCGCCAAGGCCTCCGGGGCCGATGTCCATCTCATTTATTTTTTCCAAAAGTTCTTTTTCAAGAGCCGCAATATGAGGTAACGGCGAGGGTTCGTCGAGATTTCTTGTGAGTGCCTTTTTTGCTAGGAGCGCGCATTTTTCAAAGGTTCCGCCTATGCCGACACCTATGACCATCGGAGGACATGCGTTCGGACCTGCAAGCTTTACGGCGTCAAGCACCGCTGCCTTTACGCCTTCGATCCCTTCTGCGGGTTTAAGCATATAAACTCTGCTCATGTTCTCACTTCCGAAGCCTTTTGGAGCAAGGGTGATGCTGACATTTTCACCCGGAACGATGCGGGTATGGATGACCGCAGGAGTATTGTCGCCTGTGTTTACGCGGAGAAGCGGATCACCTACTACGGATTTTCTTAAAAAACCTTCGGTATAGCCCCTTCTCACTCCTTCATTTATCGCATCTTCAAGAGGTGCTCCCGTAAGATGCACATCCTGCCCTACTTCTATGAAGATCACCGCCATTCCGGTATCCTGGCAGATAGGGATGAGCTCTTTTTTTGCGATCTCCATATTTTCGGTGAGCTGCGAAAGCACGAGCTTTCCGAGTTCCGTGGTCTCCTGCGTTTTTGCGCATATAATCTTTGAGCTGACATCATCTGCCAGCTCAATGTTTGCCTTGAGGCACATATCTTTTATGGTTTCGGTAATAACTGAAGTGTCGATATCACGCATTCTCGTCGGTCTCTCCTGATACTTCTGAACTTTCCGCTTCTTCTTCGCCTTCTTCGGAGTTTTCTTCGGAACTTGCTTCAACCTTTGCCATTCCGGCCACAAAGGAATCTTCTTTCTTGAGGTTGATGAGCTTTACTCCCGATGTGTTACGCCCGATGATGTTGATCTCGCATACGCGGATCCTGATCATGGTTCCGTCGTTAGTGATCATCAAAAGCTCGTCACTTAGAACGACAGCCTTTACACCCATAACATTTCCGGTCTTATCGGCAAGCTTGTAGCATCTTACACCCTTACCGCCGCGGTGGTGCTTGTCAAATTCCGTGATCGCGGTGAGTTTTCCGTATCCTTTCTCGGATGCGATGAGCAGGAATTCTCCGTCGGACGCGAGGTTCATCGAGATTATCTCGTCGTCATCGTCGATGTTCATACCGATGACGCCCGCTGCCGAACGGCCGAGAGTCCTTACTTCTTCCTCGTAAAATCTGGTGCACATGCCCTTCTTTGTAACAAGGATGATGTCATCGTTTCCGTTGGAAAGCTTCACTTCGACTATATCGTCATCATCGCGGAGGTTGATCGCTCTGATGCCTTTTTTAAGGATATTGCTGAATTCGGATAGCTTTGTGCGCTTTACGATACCGTGCTTAGTAACAAAAATAACCGTGTTTTCGTCGTCTATGGTCCTTACGGGAAGCATTGCGACTATCTTTTCTTCGGCCTGTAACGACATGAGATTTACCATTGCCGTTCCGCGGGAAGTCCTTACAGCTTCGGGGATCTCGTAGGCTTTGAGTTTGTATACGCGTCCTTTGCTCGTAAAGAACAGGATAGTCTGGTGGGTCGTGCAGGTGAACATCTCTTCAACGATGTCCTTGTCGATGATCTGCATTCCCTTGATGCCCTTGCCTCCGCGCTTCTGACTCTGGAAGTTGTCGGGAGTCATGCGCTTGATGTAGCCAAGGCGTGTCTTTGCGATGATAACGTCAACATCCGGGATGAGATCCTCGTCGATGAAATCATCGACATCAAGGCCGATCTGTGTCCTTCTTTCATCTCCGAATCTGTCGCGTACTTCGGTCATTTCTGTCTTGATAACGCCGAGGAGCAGCTTTTCGTCGGAAAGGATAGCCTTGAAATTGTCTATCTTCTGCATCAGTTCGGCATATTCCGCTTCGAGTTTTTCGCGTTCCAGTCCGGTAAGGGCACGGAGACGCATGTCAACGATCGCCTGTGCCTGGATATCATCAAGTCCGAAACGGGAAATGAGCTGTTCCTTTGCTTCCGCAACGTTCTTTGAACCGCGGATTATCTTGATCACTTCGTCGATGTTGTCGAGAGCGATGAGAAGACCTTTTACGATATGAGCGCGCTCTTCCGCTTTTCTTAAGTCATATTTGGTGCGGCGTGTTACCACATCCTCCTGATGTCTTAAATAAACAGAAAGAAGCTCAAGGAGATTCAATATCTTCGGCTCATTTTCAACAAGCGCGAGCATGATGATGCCAAAGGTATCCTGAAGCTGTGTATGCTTGTAAAGCTGGTTTAAGATGACGTTGGGATTCACGTCGCGGCGGAGCTCGATGCAGATGCGCATTCCTTCACGGCTCGATTCGTCGCGGATCTCAGTGATGCCGTCTATTTTCTTTTCTCTTGAAAGCTGGCCGATGGTTTCAACAAGCTTTGCTTTGTTTACGAGGTAAGGAAGCTCTGTGACGACTATCCTGTTTTTGCCGCCCTGCATGGGTTCGATATCGGTAACGGCGCGGACTTTGACCTTACCGCGGCCTGTGCGGTAAGCTTCTTCTATCCCTCTTCTTCCGAGTATGGTGGCGCCTGTGGGGAAATCGGGACCCTGCACTATCTGCATCAGTTCCTCGATGGTGGTCTCTTTTCCTTCGATCTTGTCATCGATCAGGCGGATCACGGCGTTTATCGACTCCGTCATGTTGTGAGGAGGGATATTGGTCGCCATTCCGACTGCGATACCTGTGGTACCGTTTACGAGGAGGTTAGGAAAACGGGCCGGCAGGACTGTCGGCTCTAATTCCGTCTCATCAAAGTTTGGAATGAAATCAACGGTCTCTTTTTCTATGTCGGCAAGCATTTCCACGGAAGTCTTGGAAAGACGCGCTTCCGTGTATCGCATTGCAGCCGCTCCGTCTCCGTCTACGGAACCGAAGTTTCCGTGTCCGTCGATAAGGGGATAGCGGGTAGACCATTCCTGTGCAAGGTATACCAAAGCACCGTAAATGGAGGAGTCACCGTGAGGATGATATTTACCCATCGTATCACCGACGATACGGGCACATTTTCTGTGCGGCTTGTCGGGACCGTTGTTCAGTTCGTTCATCGCGTGCAAAATGCGGCGCTGAACGGGCTTGAGTCCGTCTCTCGCATCGGGAAGCGCACGCGCGACGATTACTGACATCGCATAGTTGACATACGATGTTTCCATCGTTTTCTTTAAGTCAACTTCCTGGATCTGATCGAATTGTTCGTTTATGGTATCCAATTTATTTTTCTCCGTTATGCGTTATAATCCAGATTCTGAACATATTTTGCATTGGCTTCGATGAACTCACGTCTGGGCTCTACATCGTCACCCATGAGTGTGGTAAAGGTCAGGTCGAGTTCGCTCTTTGTCTCATCGTCGATTCCGACTCTGAGCAGGATCCTCTTTTGCGGATCCATGGTCGTTTCCCAAAGCTGCTCGGCATCCATTTCACCAAGTCCTTTATAACGCTGGACTTTGTTGCTGGAATCACGTCCTATTTCGAGCATTATCCTGTTCAGTTCATCGTCGTTATAGGCATACCAGACCTTTTTGTTCTTCTCTATCTTGTAGAGAGGAGGCTGTGCAAGGTATACGTAGCCTTGTCTGATAAGCTCCGGCATGAAGCGGTACAGGAAAGTGAGCATCAGTGTATCGATATGAGCGCCGTCGACATCGGCATCCGTCATGATGATGATCTTGTGATAACGGAGCTTGCTTATGTCAAAATCCTCTCCGATTCCGGTACCGAAAGCGGTTATCATCGTGCGTATCTCATTGTTTCCGAGAATACGGTCGAGTCTTGCTTTTTCTACGTTCAGGATCTTTCCTCGTAAAGGAAGGATAGCCTGTGTCGCTCTTGATCTTGCCGTTTTTGCGGAGCCGCCGGCGGAATCTCCCTCGACTATGTAGATCTCACAGTTTTCGGGATGTTTGTCGGAGCAGTCGGCAAGTTTTCCGGGAAGTCCGCCTGCATCAAGAACGGATTTTCTTGCGGTCTCTTTTGCACGTCTCGCGGCCTCTCTTGCTTTCTGGGCAAGAGCAGCTTTTTCGCAGATCATTTTTCCGACTTCGGGATTCTGTTCAAGATATATCTCAAAAGCTTCGCTCACAACGCTTTCAACTGCCTGCCTTGCAACGGAGTTTCCGAGTTTTTGCTTTGTCTGTCCTTCAAACTGGGGCTCGGCGATCTTTATGCTGATGATGGCTGTGAGGCCTTCTCTGATATCCTCGCCGATCAGTTTGTCTTCGTCCTTTTTGAGGAATTTCATTTTCTGGGCATACGCGTTGCACACGTTCACAAGCGCATTCTTGAATCCGGTGAAATGCGTGCCGCCCTCAGGTGTGGTGATGTTGTTTACAAAGCTGTAGCAGCTCTCGTTGTAATCCGAGTTGTGCTGCATTGCAACTTCCACGTAAACATCCTTCTTTGTCCCTTCGCAATAGATAACATCGGGATAGAGCACGTTTTTGCCCTTGTTCAGATATTCAACGTATTCCTTGATTCCGCCTTCGTAGTGGAAAACTTTTTCTTTTTCCTGCCCTTCTCTGGCATCCTTAAATACAATCTTTACGCCTTTTGTAAGGAACGCCATCTCGCGAAGGCGCTGTTTCAGGGTTTCGTAATCAAATACTGTATCTTCGAAAATGGTATCGTCCGGGAAAAATGTAACGGTAGTTCCGGTCCTGTCGATAGGGCCTATTTCTTTTAAAGGCGCTACCGGTTTTCCTTTTTCGTAACGCTGGAAATATCTCTTTCCTTCAACATCAACATTGACTTCGAGCCAGTTTGAAAGGGCATTTACAACGGACGCGCCTACGCCGTGCAGACCACCGGATACCTTGTATCCTCCACCGCCGAATTTGCCGCCGGCATGAAGGATGGTAAATACGACTTCTACTGTGGAGATGCCTTTCTTTTTGTTGATCTCGGGAGGAATTCCTCTTCCGTTGTCAGATACGGTTACTGAATTGTCAGGATTGATGGTAACGTGGATCTCGTTGCAAAAACCGGCAAGCGCTTCATCTATGGAGTTGTCCACTATCTCGTAAACAAGATGGTGAAGTCCTCTTATCGAAGTGCTTCCGATGTACATTCCGGGACGTCTTCTTACCGCTTCAAGTCCTTCAAGTATCTGAATTTGATCGGCTCCGTATTCGGTGCTCATATTTTCCCTCCATGGGTAATGTTTTATAAGATCACAGTTTTTCTATGCTTCCGCTCGTCACCTTGTACAAGGTGTTCATCCTGCTTCTGTATCCCACAAATTCTTCAAGTCCGGTGCAGGTGATGATTGTCTGTATCCCATTTATTGAATTAAGCAGGCTTTGCTGTCTTCCTCTGTCAAGTTCGGAAAGAACATCGTCAAGAAGAAGTATCGGGTTTTCGCCCACTTTTTTCCTTACCAGTTCTATCTCCGCCATTTTTACGGACAATGCGGCTGTCCTTTGCTGTCCCTGGGAACCGTAAAGTTTCAGGTTTTCGTCTTTTACGAAAAAAGACAGTTCATCACGATGAGGTCCGATCCCTGTATTTTTCTGATATAGATCTCTGTCGAGGGTCTCTGTGAGTTTTTGCTCAAATTCTTCCGGTCCGACCGAAGGCTCATATTTCACGACGAGGTTTTCTTTTCCGCCGGAAATGTTTTTGTGAATATCTCCGACGATCTCGTTCAGCTCATCTATGAACTCTTTTCTGGTCTCTATGAGAAAACGTCCGTATCTTGCAAGCTGTTTATCCCATATTTCCACGGTATCTCTAAGGCTTTTGTTAAAAGATATCTGCTTTAAAAGGTCGTTTCTCTGCTCAAGAGTTTTGTTGTAGTCGGAAAGGTATTGAAGATATGCGCGGTTCAGCTGGCAAAGCTCGGCATCGACAAATCTTCTTCTGTCGGCGGGCCCGTTTTTTATCATGCTCAGGTCTTCGGGAGAAAAGAAAACGACATTCATAAGTCCGTAAACTTCCGAAGATCTTTTTACCGGAATACCGTCAACCGCAACGCCTTTTCTTGCTGACTTTCTCAGATGCATGTCTATCTTGTGGTTTATCCCGGTCCTGCTGAAATACATTCTGAGATGCGATTCGTCACACCCTATCCGTATCATATCTTTGTCCTTTGCTCCCTTGTGGGATTTGGTCGTTGAACAAAGATACAATGCCTCGAGAACATTTGTTTTTCCCTGGGCATTATCGCCGTACAGGATATTTATATCCTTTGAGAGCTCCAGATTGAGCGTTTCGTAATTTCTGAAATTGTTAAGTTCCAGAAGGCTGATGATCATTTTTCTATCTTTATCTCTTTTCCGTTGTAGGAAACAATGTCTCCGTCAAAAAGCTTTCTGCCGCGTCTGTCGTCGGTCTCGCCGTTCACTTTGACCTCGCCGTTCTGTATCACTATCTTCGCTTCCACACCGGAATCCACCAGTCCCGCTGCCTTGAGCGCCTGGCCGAGTTTTATGTATTCTTCTCTTAAGTGTATTATTTCCATACTTCCTCCGCAGCGCAGCTGCGGAGAGCCCCGCGGCTTTGAGCGCTATTATTCGGAATGCGGAGCATTCCGGGTCCTATTCCCTCCGCAGCGCAGCTGCAAAATCTATCTTGCCGCGTTGAAATTGATGGGTAAGATGAGGTAAATATAGGATTCGTCTTCATTTTTTATGAAGCACGGTGCTTTTGCGTTGGTCATGTAGATCGTTATCTCTTCGTCATCGATAACCCTGATAACGTCAAGCAGGAACTTGGGATTGAAGCCGATCATGATATCGTTTCCTTCTTTGTTGACGGAAAGATTCTCATTGATGGCACCCTGCTGCGAATTTACCTTGATGTTCATGGTGAAATCGCGGATATCAAGAATGATGGGCTTTTTGTCGGTCTCTTTGATAAAAAGTGTGGAACGGTCGATACTTTCGGCAAACGAACGTCTGTTGACTTTGAGCTTTGTATCATAGTCGCCCGAAAGCATCTGGTTTATCTTGTAATATTCACCATCTATAAGTCTTGACAGGATGATGGTATTTTCAAGTTCAAACAAAACATGGTTCTTGGTAAAATAGATGTTTATCTCATCTTTTACCTCGCCTGAAAGTATCTTTGTGATCTCAAGCAGTGTCTTTCCGGGAATGATAACCTTGGTAAGCTTGTATTCATCGTTAAGTGTTATCTTTCTGATGGCAATCCTGTGTCCGTCAAGCGCAACGACAGTAAGTTTGTCACCTTCTATCTCGAAAAGCTCACCTGTCATGATCTTCTGGCTTTCATTATCCGAGATGGAAAATACTGTCTGGAGGATTATCTCTTTAAGTGAAAATTGCGATATCCTGATGGCATTCTGCTTTTCCACTGTGGGAAGATCAGGAAATTCCTCATCACTTAAGCAGTTAAAGGATGCTTCATTGTTACCGTATCTGATCGTCGCCATATAGTATTCGTTGGTCTCGATCGTGATCTCTTCATCGGTGATCTTTCTTACGATATCGGAAAACTTTTTTGCATCGATCGCTATGCTGCCGTCTTCAATGACTCTTCCTTTTACGATAGTCTCGATCGCCATCTCCATATCATTGGTGATGAATTTGATGTTGTTGCTGTTTGCCCTGATGACGATACATCCGAGTATGGGCATTGTTGTCTTTGCGGGAATGGCTCTCAATGAAATGTTGATGCTTTCCAGAATATCATTTTTTTTGCAGACGATCTTCATACAAAAGTGCCTCCGTATTTATTATTGATTTATAGTAGTAGTAGTAGGGCCTGTGGATTTGTTGAAAAGTGGTGCGAGCCCTTTAAATTCAAGTTGTTTAGATGTTGGTAATAATCTTAATAAAATGTTTATAAAGTTTAAAAGTTCAAAAAACCGGTACAAAGGTCCCTGTTTAATTCCTGTGTAAATCGTGTGGATTTACTGTGGAAAAGACATTCTTTCATGTTTGAAATATATTTTCCACAATTTTCTAACACAATCCTTCAACAAAATGTGGAATGATTGTTACGAGTTTCTTCCTATTAATAATATATAAAAACAGGTGTTGATTGACCACAATATATAGATCAGGGATTTGGATTGATCTTTTTTACCAACAGGTCTATTGTGGAAGCGGTATTGGGATCTTCTTTGATATCCTTTTCTACCTTTCTGAACGAAGCCATAACAGTGGAGTGATCTCTGTTGAATGCTTTTCCTATCTCAACATAGGACATGGAAAGATATTTCTTGCAGAGATAGATCGCGATATGTCTGGGATATGCGATATTTGCTTCCTTGTTTTTGGAAAAGATCATTGTGGACGGGATGGTATAGTGCTCTGCAACTATACTCACTATATAGGGAAGAGTGAGAGCACGTCTGGTATCACCGTCGCTTAAGGACTGTACGACTTCTTTTACCAGGTCCATTGTTATCTCGACTCTGGTAAGTCTGGAACGGGATATGACTTTTCCAAGCGCAGCTTCAAGCTCACGAACATTTGTTGTGATGTTTTCTGCTATGTATTCAAGCATGGAATTGTCGATGTTTACCGCATTTTCCTGTGCTTTTTTGCTGATGATGGCAAGTCTTGTCTCATAATCGGGGTGACTTATGTCCACGCTGAATCCCATTTTGAAACGGGAACTCAGTCTGTCTTCAAGGATTGACATTTCCTTGGGAGGACGGTCGGAGGCAAGAACTATCTGCTTTTTGTTTTCATAAAGAGCATTGAAAGTCCAGAAAAATTCTTCCTGAACGGTGATCTTTCCACTGATGAACTGGATATCGTCGATTATGAGGACATCGGCGTTTCTGTATTTTGTTCTGAATGCCTCACCTGTTTTGTCTCTGATGGACTGGATGAGCTCATTTGTAAAAATCTCACCGGAAGTGTAGATGACCTTTTTATCCTTGTGATGGATAAGGATCTCGTGAGCGATGGCCTGAGCAAGATGGGTCTTACCAAGTCCCACTCCGCCGTAGATAAAAAGAGGATTGTAGGATCCGCCCGGGTCTTCCGCAACAGCAGCCGCTGCCGCATGTGCGACCTTGTTGTTGGAACCTATTACAAAAGAATCAAAAGTATAGCGCGGATTCAAAGATGAGTAAGCAGCCTTTGCTTCCGCACTTTCGTGAGCTTCTTCGCTGTTGTCTCCCTGAAGGACAAAGTTCACCTCGTACTCTTTTCCGACTATCTCTGCTATTGATGTACGGAGAAAAGTACTGTATTTTTTTTCTATATGTTCGATCCCGGGAGCGCCAAGTTTATTGTCGATAGAAACGATCACGGTATCGTCTGTAACGTTCGAAACTTTTAACGGCTGGATCCAAGTACGATAGGAAACGGAAGTAAGTTCATATTCATCCCTCATAAAATTGAGGATATCTTCCCATTTTTCTGTGACTTGATTTTTCATTTCTTCACCTTCATAAACCCTTCAAAGCCTTTTTGCCGGAAAAACGCCCATTTTGTGGCTTTCTGAACGTCTACGGCATATCATGACAATTATATCAAAATCAGACCGAAAAAGCAAATAAATACAAAACTTTTTGAGACCCTCGTAAAAAAAAAGTCTTGACTACGGAATGAATTTACACTATAATAACTTCGCTTTAATTTTGACCTTATTTCGAAAAATCAATCCGTAAGGAGGTGTAAATATCATGGCAAAGATGACATTCCAGCCCAAGAAGAGACAGAGGGCAAAAGTTCACGGCTTCCGTTCCAGAATGATGACGGCCGGCGGCAGAAAGGTTTTATCAGCAAGAAGAGCAAAGGGCAGACACGCAGTATCAGTTCAATAATATTAATGCCGGGCCGCTTTTTCAGTGGCCTTTTCTTCTTATTTACAGGAGGGTTCGATCATACCCGGGAGATACAGTGGCGGAATCATTACACAAAAATTCGGAATTTCAAAACGTTTACAAGAACGGAAAGAGTAGAGCAAATAAGTATCTCGTTATGTATGTCATAAAAAATGATCTCGGAATAGACCGGCTTGGCATATCCGTCAGCAAAAAAGTCGGTAACAGCGTGGTACGTCACAGGATCGCCAGACTGTTCAGGGAAAGCTTTCGTCTCAGTTTAGAGAAGTTCCATAGTGGTTGGGACATAGTGGTTGTGGCAAGACAAGCCGCAAAAGGGAAAAGCTTTTATGATATCAACAGTGCTTTTCTGCAGCTCGCGGAACAGCATGACCTCATAAAAAATGAGAAAAATATTCATTAAGCTCATAGTTTTTTACAGAAAATATATCTCTCCGCTAAAAGGTCGGCCTACCTGCAGATTTATCCCGACCTGTTCTCAATATGCGATCGAAGCATACGAAAAGTATGGCGTGGTAAAGGGTTCCTATCTTGCGGGAAAGCGTCTTTTAAGATGCAATCCGTTTTGCAAGGGAGGATACGATCCGGTACCTTAGCTTTCTTTTCGTATTTTTTTATAAGGGGATTATCAGGAGGAACAGAAGTTGAATTTCGCAGTACTCACACAAATAAGCGGTATCTTAAAGCCTTTTGCATGGCTGTTCGGTGTAATCTTCAACTGGATCTACGAACTGCTCTGCCTTATCGGCATCGAAAATATCGCTGTAACACTCATTTTCTTTACCATAATCGTAAAAATGATCATGCTGCCTCTTACCGTAAGACAGCAGCGTTTTTCAAAGCTTTCCGCAAAGATGCAGCCTGAACTTTCCGCTATCCAGGAAAAGTACAAAGGCAGAAAAGATGAGCAGTCACAGAGACTCCAGCAGATGGAGACACAGGAAGTATATTCAAAATACGGCACAAATCCTACTGCCGGATGCCTTCCCATGCTGATCTCACTTCCCATCATGTTTGCCATGTACCGCATAATCTATGCGATTCCTGCATATGTGGGCCGTATCAAGGATTACTATTCCGTGATCGCAGAAGCGGTAATGAACAAAGCGGATTATTCCACTGTTATGGCGGAGCTTGCCACAACAGTAGGTGTACCCACTGCGAAATTCACAGAAGCAGGCGGTTTTTCACTGAACCATGTCATTGATATAATGACAAAGTTCAACACATCCACTTGGGAAACACTTCTTTCAAAATTCAATTTTTCAAGTGCGGAGCTTACCGGCATCCACGAGAGCATCGATAAGATAAACCATACATTCTCCATGGGCACGCTCAACATTCTTGACAGCCCCAAAGCATATGGTCTTCTCTCGATAGCCATCATTGTTCCCATCCTTGCTGTTGTAACACAGCTCGGAAGTTCCCTTCTTCAGAAGGCACAGAACAAAACGACCACAAAGCAGAACCAGGACAATCCCATGGGTCAGAGCATGAATTCAATGCTTTACATCATGCCCTTCATTTCCGGATTCTTCTGCTATTCACTTCCTCTCTGTATCGGTATCTACTGGGTTATCAGTACCGTAGTTTCCGTTGTTCAGCAGATCTTCATCAACATCTACATTGAAAGATCCGATATGGATGCTTACATTGCAAAGAATGTTGAAAAGCAGAACAAGAGAAGAGAAAAACTCGGCGTGGCACAGGGTAACACCATGTCACAGTTCTCCAAGGCTCAGACCAGATCCATCAATTACGATCAGGTTAAGCAGAACACTACCGCTTCTTATGCAAATATCAGCGGAAGCAGCACTAAAAATGTAAATAAAAAAGTGAACACAAAAGATCCCGTAACCACCGAAGACAATGATGCTTCACAGGATCAGACCACCGGAAGTGACAATTCGTCATTTGCAAAAGGGTCGTTATCGGGATATGCAAATATCTTAAAGAAAAACTAGAAAGGACGAGAACATGAGAAACTGGATAGAAACAACCGGAAAGACCATTGAAGATGCTGTTCTTGAAGCAAAGATCCAACTCAACACGACCGAAGAAAATATGGATTATGAGGTTATCGAAGAGCCTTCGAGCAGCGGTCTCTTCGGGCTCAACAAAAAGCCCGCGCGTATCAAAGCCGCACTTAAAGAGACTATCGCAGACAAGGCAGTCGGCTTTATCACTGACATCCTCAATATCATCGGCATTGAAAACGAAGTAAAATGCAGCTACAACGAAGAAGAAAAGATCATGAACATCGAGCTTGTAGGCTCGGATATGGGTGTGCTCATCGGAAAACGCGGACAGACTCTCGATTCTCTCCAGTATCTCCTAAGCCTTGTCGTTAACAAGGGTTCCGAAGACTACATCAAAGTCAAGATCGATACAGAAAACTATCGCGAGAGAAGAAAAGAGACTCTCGAAAATCTTGCAAAGAACATCTCTTCAAAAGTAAGAAAAACAGGAAAACCCGTTTCTCTTGAGCCCATGAATCCTTACGAAAGAAGGATCATCCACTCGGCATTGCAGGATGACAAATACGTTGAGACTCATTCCGAAGGTGAAGAGCCCAATCGTAAAGTTGTTGTCGCACTTAAAAAGGGCGTAAAGGTATACACGAAATACAACGGAAATTCCCGTTACGGAAACAAGGGCGGATACGGAAGACATGATGGATCGAGAGGCGGAAAGAGTACTTACCGCAAGCCCGGTTATCACAGAAATCCCAATGAACCTTACCGCTACGGCAACATAGAAGAGGGAGAGGTTTACGAGGGAGTAAAAGCAACAGTGGGTCCGGACGAGCAGTGACCTTTCATTAAGCTTTTAGTTTCATAAGCCTAACGGTTATTGGAGGGTGCTATTGCTATAGCACCCTTTCTGTATCATTGGAAATATCTGAAAGGTGCATTTATGAGAAACAAAGACACAATATGCGCGATCGCCACAGGAGTGACGAACGCAGGGATAAGCATAATAAGGATCAGCGGTGAAAATGCGTTTTCAATTGCCGATAAATTATATGTGTCAAAAAAACCCGGAAAGACCTTAAGCTCGCAAAAGTCCCATACTATGCACTACGGATATATCGTAAAAAACGGTGAAACGATCGACGAAGTGCTGGTAAGCATAATGAAAAAGCCCAATAGCTATACAGCTGAGGATGTTGTCGAGATAAACTGTCACGGCGGTGTCATCGTCACAAGACAGGTGCTTGACGCCGTGATCTCGGCAGGAGCAAGGCTCGCAGAACCCGGTGAATTTACAAAACGCGCCTTTTTAAACGGAAGGATAGATCTTTCACAGGCGGAAGCCGTGATAGACATAATAAATGCCGAAAATACAAGCGCAGTGAAAAATTCAGTAGGTCAGCTCACAGGAAGACTAAAAAACAGGATAGTTTCCTTAAGAGACAGGATAATGCATGATACCGCATTTATCGAGGCTGCGCTCGACGATCCGGAACATATCTCACTTGACGGTTTTTCCGAAGAACTCCTTAAAAATACCAACGAGGAGCTTAAGGAGATAAAGTCTCTCATACAGTCGTTTTCAACAGGCCGTGTCATCAAAGAAGGCATAAAGACCGTTATCGTCGGAAAACCAAATGTAGGAAAATCAACGCTCCTGAACGCACTTTCAGGCACAGAAAGAGCGATAGTCACCGATATTCCGGGAACTACGAGAGACACTCTTGAGGAGACAGTGACCATAGACGGAGTCACACTAAGGATCGTGGACACAGCAGGTATCAGAGATACCGACGATACAGTGGAAAAGATAGGCGTAGATAAAGCCCTGTCAGAGACCGATTCGGCCGATCTTGTGCTTTTTGTCTGCGATGCTTCAAGAGCACTTGACGAAAATGACAGAAGGATCATCGACATCATAAAAGACAAGAGATCCCTCGTTTTACTAAATAAATCGGATCTTCAGAATGTCCTTTCTTCGGACGAACTGGAAAAAGAGACAGGGATAAGCGTATTTGCCGTGTCCGCGCTTGAAGAGACCGGGATACACGAATTTACTCAGAAAATTAAAGACATGTTTTCTCTCGGAGAGATAGGAAACGGAGAGATGACATACATAACAAATGCAAGGCAGAGACAGCTCCTTTCCGATGCGGCGGATTCACTTGAAGAAGTGAAAAAGAGCATAGAAAATGAGATGCCCGAGGATTTCTTCTCCATTGACATGCTCGATGCATATGGCGCACTCGGGCGGATAATAGGAGAGGAAACGGACGATGACCTTGCCGATCGGATATTCAAGGATTTTTGCATGGGGAAATAGGCGAAAGGGAAAGTGATGGACCATATTTACGAAAGCTATGATATAGCCGTTATCGGAGCAGGACATGCCGGGTGCGAAGCTGCTCTTGCTTCGGCGCGCCTCGGACTTGAAACAATAGTGTTCATCGTAAGCACCGATTCCATAGCAATGATGCCCTGCAATCCGAATGTCGGCGGAACTTCAAAGGGACATCTGGTACGTGAAGTGGATGCGCTCGGTGGCGAAATGGGAAAAAACATCGACCGCACCTTCATCCAGTCAAAAATGCTGAATGTTTCAAAAGGTCCTGCAGTTCATTCACTGAGGGCGCAGGCCGACAAGCAGGAATATTCAAGGTCTATGAGACATGTGCTCGAAAACACCGAGCATCTTACGATAAGACAGGCGGAAGTAACGGATATCCTCACGGAAAACGGGCATGTTACCGGAGTCCGCACCTATTCGGGAGGCGTCTATCCTTGTAAAGCAGCGGTCATATGCACCGGAACGTATCTTAACGCACGCTGTGTATACGGAGATACCTACAATTACACAGGTCCGAATGGCCTTCCTGCAGCGAACCATCTTACCGAGTGCCTTAAAAACCTGGGTATCGAGATATATCGCTTTAAGACAGGCACACCCGCCCGTATCGACAAGCGGACCATAGATTTTTCAAAGATGGAAGAGCAGTTCGGTGATCCGGAGCTTGTACCTTTTTCGTTTGAAAATACCGCGGAATCCATCGCAAAACCTCAGGTTTCATGCTGGCTCACCTATACCAACGAACGCACACACGAGATAATCCGTCAGAATATCGACAGGAGCCCTTTGTATTCCGGAAATATAAAAGGAACCGGTCCGAGATATTGTCCCTCCATCGAAGACAAAGTCATGAAATTTCCCGAAAAGACAAGGCATCAGGTGTTCATCGAGCCTGAGGGAAATTATACAAACGAAATGTATATCTCTGGCATGTCGAGCTCACTTCCCGAAGATGTGCAGGTGCAGATGTACCGCACCGTTGCCGGGCTTGAAAACGCAAAGATAGTGAGACCCGCATACGCTATAGAATATGACTGCCTGAATCCCGCACAGTTAAAGCCTTCTCTTGAGATAAAAAACATTTCCGGCCTTTTTTCCGCAGGACAGATGAACGGAAGCTCAGGCTATGAGGAGGCTGCGGCTCAGGGAATAATGGCCGGCATAAACGCCGCAAGATTCGTAAAAGGCCTTGAACCCGTGATACTCAGCCGTTCCCAGGCATATATCGGTGTGCTTATCGACGATCTTTGCACAAAAGAGACTCATGAGCCTTACAGAATGATGACAAGCCGTGCGGAATACCGCCTGATACTAAGACAGGACAATGCGGACCTCAGACTTTCCGCCATCGGTCATGAGATCGGGCTGATATCCGACGAACGCTATGAAAAGGTACTTCAAAAGAAAAAGCAGATCGAAGATGAGATCGTAAGACTTAAAAGCCACATGATAGGCGGACGCGCGGATGTACAGGCTTTTCTTGAAGAAAGACAAAGCGCGCCGCTAAAGACCGCAGTTTCACTGGCGGAGCTCATCGTAAGACCTGAGCTCGGGTACGACGCAGTAAAAGACCTTGATCCCGACAGACAACCTTTGTCACGCGATGTGATAGAGCAGGTCGAGACCGAGCTGAAATATGAAGGTTACATTGAGCGTCAGACCAGACAGATAGAGGTATTCAAAAAAACAGAAAACAGACGGATACCGGAGGATATCGATTATGACGCGGTTCCGTCACTCAGGATAGAAGCAAGACAGAAACTAAAGGCCATCAGACCCGAAAATATCGGGCGCGCGTCACGTATTTCAGGTGTTTCACCCGCAGATATCTCGGTGCTCCTGATCTATCTTTCAAAATAAAAATATGAGCGAAAAAAGAGACAACAGCAGATTTTTAAAAGGTCTGAACGAGCTGGGGATCGAGCTTGACAGTAAAAAACTCGATGCCTTTGAGACATATTACGATATGCTCGTCGAAAAGAACAAGGTGATGAACCTTACTGCGATCACAGAATATGAAGATGTTATCATAAAGCATTTTCTTGACAGCATGTCGATAGTGAAGGTGCCGGAGATCAGAAAACTCCTTGTTGATTCTACAGATGTAGTAACACTTTATGATGTAGGCACCGGAGCCGGCTTCCCCGGAATCCCTCTGAAGATAAGTTTTCCACATTTAAGGGTCGTTCTGATGGATTCTTTAAACAAGCGTATACTCTTCCTGCAGGACGTAATTCATGCTTTAGATCTTCAGGGGATCGATGCCCTGCATGTGAGATGTGAAGAAGCGGGAAGAAAACCGGAATTCCGCGAACAATGCGATATCTGTGTGTCCCGCGCGGTCGCAAAGCTCAATTCTCTTTCGGAGCTTTGTATCCCGTTTGTAAAACCCGGCGGTTTTTTTGTTCCTTATAAATCCGGAGATATCGAAGAAGAGCTCGCCTGCGGTAAAAACGCGATAAACAAACTTGGCGGCAGCATCGCAGATCAGACTCGTTTTATGTTACCACTCTCGGATAATGAAAGGACACTGATCCTCATAAAAAAGACAACCTCCACAAAGCCTGCATATCCAAGGGCCGGCGGAAAGGTCTTCAAGAGCCCGCTTAACTGACGGGCAAAGGTACAAATATGCCATACGGCACATGTGGAAAAAGCGGAGGTAACGGCATGTTTCTTGTGGGAAACTATCTTCTGTCAGGTGTAAGTGACACCGACATCGTATATGAGATCAGACAAAAAGTATTTTCTGAAGAGCAGGGTCTTCCCGACTTCGTTGTCCGCGACGATGATGACATTGAAGCCATTTTTGCGGTCGCATATGAAGAAGAGGATGAAAAACGTACACCTGTGGGAACGGCCAGACTTCTTTTCCTCGGTGAAGAGTTCAAGATAGGAAGGCTTTGCGTATTAAAAGAGTTCAGAGGCCGCGGCTATGCCGATTTTCTTGTAAGGATGCTTCTCGACAAAGCTTTTTCCATGGGCGCGACCGAAGTTCACGTTGATGCACGGCTGCATGCGGTGGGCTTTTACAAAAAGATCGGCTTTGTCGAAAATGGTGCCGAAAAGCAGACAAACGGCTTCGATGAGCAGCCTATGATCCTCAAAAAAGAAAATCTCTGCAAAAAGTGTCAGGAAAACGGAAAGCATTAGTGATTAAATGCTTAAATAGTCTGTTTTTGATTTACAAATAGTCTATATTGTTATATTATACCTATGGTGTAACTAATATGGGAAAAAAGATTCAAAAACTGGATATTAACGATCAGGTGTTATTCGTCGATTCACTGATTTCCGATTATGAAAGCCGATGCGAAGAGCTTCTTACCGAGATCTCCGAGATAAAGCACACGATACTTCAAAAAGATAATGAGGTGTCTGCTTTAAAAAGAGGGCTTTCCGGAAATCTTGACATGTTTTCGCCGAATACTCGTTCTGATGCTCTCGCATACAATTCCGAATGGGTGGAAGAGATAAGGGAACTGAAGCGTAAAAAGGTGTCCCTTGAAAAGAAATACAAGGATTACAAAGGAAAACTCGATAGGCTTAAAGAGATAAAGGAACTCACACCTGCCGCAAAGAGCCGTACTTCCTCAAAGAACAGGGACAAAGGCTTTGCGGAACCCGTTCAGAAGGATGAGACCATGAATCCCGGAGCAAAGCTTCTCGAGATCCAGGAGCTTGAGAGAAACAGGATCGCGTCGGATCTTCATGATTCGGCCGTGCAAAATCTTACCGGCCTTGTTCATAAGTCCGAGCTGATCATCAGGCTTATGGATATCGATATGATCCGCGCCAGGATGGAGATAAGCCAGATCATTGATGTGGCAAAAGCCACCATCGGCGAAATAAGGGATGCCATTTTCGACCTGAGGACGGTATCTCTCGATGACTTAAGCCTTGCAGACGCCATCGACAATTTCTGCAATACGATCAACAGATCGCACAATGTCGCATTTATGATATATAAAGAGGGCGATGAGTACATCCTGGAGGATATGATCCAGATCAATCTGTACCGCATAGCTCAGGAAGCCTGCACAAACATCATCAAGCATTCCGAGGCTACAAAAGCTTCAATACATATTGAATATGGCGCAGATACGCTGAAGATGACCATTTCGGACAACGGCATAGGTCTCCCCGACAAGCATGAGCACAAGAGCAAGTATGCCAGAAAACATTACGGCATGCTGATCATGCAGGAGCGTACCGCGATAATGAACGGAATATTCACGGCAACCAACAAAAAGGACGGAGGATCTGAGATAACTGTTTCCGTTCCTGTGGCAAGAGGTATCTATGGATAAAAAGATCACGATTTTACTGGCAGACGATCATTCGATCATACGTGAAGGGATCAGAGGACTGCTTGAGATTGAAAAGGATTTTGTTGTCGTCGCCGAAGCAGGCGACGGAAAAGAGTGTGTCCAGAAGGCAATGGAGTTTAAGCCCGATGTGATGCTTCTCGACATTAACATGCCTGTGATGACCGGCCTTGAAGCGCTTGAAATGCTCCATGACCGCGGATTCTATCCAAAGACGCTTGTGCTCACTATCCACGATGAAGTGCAGTATCTCAAACGTGCCGTGGAACTCGGCGCGTCGGGATATGTTTTAAAGGATTCCGATTTTAACACTCTTTCCAGAGCGATAAAAACGGTATATGCGGGAGAAGATTTCATAGATAAAAAACTGCTTCCGATGTACAATGAAAAAGTACTTTACGCTGAAGATGATCCGCTTGATCTCACAAAGAGAGAAAGGGAGATATTGATACTCATTGCCAAGGGCTGTGTAAACAAAGATATCGCCGATAAGCTCTCCATCAGTGAAAAGACCGTTAAAAATCATATTTCCAATCTGTTCAAAAAGATCGGCGTTACCGACCGCACTCAGGCAGCTGTATACGCCATCAAAAATAATTTCGTCGACATCTGACGATCCAAGGAGCAATTATGGGTAAGACGATCGCCATCGCCAATCAGAAGGGCGGCGTAGGAAAAACAACAACTGCTATAAATCTCTCGGCTTGTCTTGCCGAACTTGGTAACAAGGTTCTGGTCATCGATATCGATCCTCAGGGAAATACTACCTCAGGACTCGGCATAAACAAAAAGAAATTAAAATCAACCATATACCATCTTTTACTCGGGGAAGCAGATCTCAAGAAAACTCTTACTTCAAGTGTTGTGAAAGGACTTACCGTCCTTCCTTCCGACGATGATCTTGCCGGTGCCGAAATAGAGCTGATAGGAGTTGACGAGAAGGAATACCTGTTAAAAAAGATCGTCGAGCCCATTCGTTATGACTACGATTTTATAATAATCGATTGTCCGCCTTCTCTGAATACCCTTACGGTCAACGCAATGACAACAGCCGATTCCGTACTTGTTCCGATCCAGTGCGAATATTATGCACTCGAGGGTCTCAGCCAGCTGATCCACACGATCGACCTTGTTCAAAAGAGACTCAATCCGGAACTCGAAATCGAAGGTATCGTTTTCACGATGTTCGACGCAAGAACAAATCTTTCCGTACAGGTCGTTGAAAATGTTCAAAGAAACCTGAAGCATTTCATCTATAACACGATGATCCCCAGAAATGTTCGTCTTGCGGAGGCACCCAGCCATGGATTACCGATCACGATGTACGATCAGAAATCCACAGGCGCCGAAGCATATCGTGAACTTGCGGCTGAGGTGGCTGAGAAAAACAAGAAAAGCTGGTTTTGATTCGATCACAAAATGTTTCACGTGAAACATTTTGACATATAAATACAGAAATGTTTCACGTGAAACATTTCTGAAAAGACTCAGGGATTGTTTCACGTGAAACATCCCGGACGGAGGCACAATGGCAGCTAAAAACAGCTCTACAAAAAAAGAACAGCATAACAAAAAACAGAGTCCTGCCGCAAAAAAGGTAAGCAACCTGACTACATCTGCGATCAAAAAAACAGGCGCGTCAAAGAGAGGCCTCGGAAAGGGTCTTGATTCCCTAATACCCGATTATGAGCCCGCTCCTAAAGAAGAAAAGGCTAAACAGGGGGAGATCAACATCTCAATAAATGATGTGGAGCCGAACAGGACCCAGCCCAGACAGAATTTTGACGAAGAGGAACTCAACAGACTCGCAGATTCCATAAAGCAGTTTGGCATAATCGAACCCCTCATAGTTCAGAAAAAGAACGACGGAAAACGCTTTGAGATCATCGCGGGCGAGCGCCGTTTCAGAGCAGCAAGACTTGCGGGACTTAAAGAGGTCCCTGTTATCGTAAGGGACTATGCCGACGACGACAAGCTGACCATAGCTCTTTTGGAAAATATCCAGCGCAGCGACCTGAATCCTATAGAAGAAGCCATGGCTTATCAGAGACTCCTTGAAAAAGGAACGGACATGACGCAGGAAAAACTTGCCGAGAAGGTTTCAAAGCCCAGGACGACAATCACAAACACGATGCGTCTGTTAAAGCTTCCCGTAAAACTGCAGGTGATGGTGGCCTCCGGAGAACTGTCCGAAGGTCACGGAAGAACTTTGCTCGGCCTTTCGGACGAAAAGCAGCAGCTCGAAGCCGCAAGGATCATCATTGATAAAGGACTCAGCGTCCGTGCGGCCGAAGATCTTGTCAAAAACCTCAATGAAAGCAAAAAGCCCGTAAAGAAAAGACCGGCTGTCATTAAAAAGGATGAATCCTACAAACAGGCCGAGGAAAAAATGAAACGTGTACTCGGAACAAAGGTAGAGATCAGGAAAAAATCAGAAACTTCCGGCCAGATCTATATAGACTACTACTCGATAGACGATCTTGACAGGATCGTCGAAATACTTGAACAGAGATAACCGGAGGAGCACCATGTCAATTTTTACAAATCAGACCGGAATAATCAAATCAGACAATGTACAGACGCTGCTGATAGTTTTGATCGCCGTGGTTGGTGTTTTTATCGCACTCACCATTGCTCTCATCGTAAAAACCTTCCTTCTTGAAAAGAAATACAAGACCTTTATGAAGGGGTCCGACGGTGAGGATCTGGAAAGTTCGATCTTCAGCCGCTTTAAGGAACTGGACAAGCTGAAAAAAGAGGAAAAACTCACGGCTGAAAAACTTGATATCGCATGTGAGACCCTCGTCGGAGCTTATCAGAAGATCGGCATCGTAAAATATGACGCCTTCAGTGAAATGGGCGGAAAACTTTCTTACTCCCTCTGCCTTCTCAACGACAAAGACAACGGATTTGTTCTTACTTCCATACATTCAAGAGAAGGCTGCCACTCCTATATAAAGGAGATAATCCGCGGAGAGTCTTACGTGATCCTTTCCACGGAAGAAAGAAAAGTTCTTGAAAGTGCAAAGAAAGGCGATGCTTTTTCCGATATAGAAGATAAGGAATAAAATAATTACCCACGAGGAAACATGAAGTGAGACGAATCCAAACAGAACAGATTCACGGAAATGAAATACTGGCAAAGGATATATACAGCGGCAACGGAGTGATCATCGTTTCTGCGGGTACACAGCTGAAACTTGAATACAGGCTGAGACTCCAGGAAATGCATATCACAGATATCTTCATCGAAGATGAGATATCCGATGACATCACCGTTGAAGAATTTACCGACCAGCAGATATGTGAAGAATGTTCAGATGCACTTAAAAACACCATAGAACGTTTTTCTTATGATTCAAAGAATGAAAAGAACAAGCTTTTTGAAGTAGTTGACAATGTTATGAGCTCCGTACTTGAAAAAAAGGAGGTGCTTTATAACGTTTCGGTTGTAAGAAGAAGAGACCAGAACCTCAGCGACCACTGCCTGAACGTGTGCGCGCTTTCCATACTTACCGCCATACATGCGGGATTCAGCCAGGAAAGCCTGCGCGACATCGCGGTAGGCGCATTGCTCCATGATATCGGTTTTCTTGATGTCAAGAGCGAATATCAGGACCTTTTGCTTGATGAAGCGGATGAAGAGACCAAAAAAGAGATCAAGAGACACGTTGTTTACGGCTATATGAATGTTGAAAAACAGGAATGGCTGTCTTCTGTTTCAAAAGATATAATACTGTATCACCATGAAAGGATCGACGGAAGCGGTTATCCTTTCAAACTCAGCGGAGACCGTATAAAGCCTGAAGTCCGCGTTGTTTCGATCTGCGATGCTTTTGACAATATGATCTACGGTACTCTTGAAAAGAGGATGAAAGTCTACGAGGCAATGGAACTCATCACATGCCTCGCAGGCACAAAGTTTGACATAGAATATGCGACTACTTTTGTTTCTTCGGTGGCCGCATATCCGGTTGGTTCCATCGTGCTTACAAACACAGGGATGACATGCATCGTCATCAGACAGAACAATTCCGCGCCGACAAGACCTGTTTTGCGAGAACTCAGAAAAAACGAAGCAGGCGAATGGCAGTCTGTGGGAGAGCACGATCTTTTGGAGGAACTCACGGTGTTCATTACCGACACCCTGAATGATTGATCAAAGGATTTGTTATGCATAGTTTATTGAATACCATCGGCTTCAGCGATGTCGACGGTCTTGAGGATGAGGAAAAACTCATAAAGATCGCCATGCGCGAGGCCACACAGAAAAAGGTCGTAAAGATAAGCGACAAAAGATCCGCAGTGGAGCTTTTTATGCCTGTCGCAAAAGAGACCGGGATCGTAGTCCGCGGAGAGTACAACGACAAAGGCGAGCTTATCATTGACCATTATTTCCCGGCACATTACGGCAGTGTCGAAAGCATGAAAGAATACCTTACCATCAACAAGCGTATGGACACCGACGCTTTCACCATCATGTGCGACGATCACCGTCTGGGGGTAACGATGATATTTTATCTCCAGAACAAGATCGACATGCTCATGAAAAACGACGCCGCAAATACCGAGCAAAAGCGCACGGTCTATCTGTCCGCCCTTGCTCATGAAGGAAAGATCCTTCTTCCCGCACTGAATGTGGATGTTCCGCAGAAAGTGAAGGTCGTGGACGATCCCGACGATCTGCCGGGCGACAAAGGAGACGATGATGTGCCTTTTGTCGACACACAGGCTTTTGAAGAGATAGAGCAGTACGCCCAGGTGAAAAAACGCAGTGAGAAAGAGGATGTCTATTCCATAGTCAACACATCTTTCTACCCTTGCGGCTCAGAATCGGACAATTACTCTCTGGTCGGCTATATAAAGAACATGGAGACACTTGTAAACCGCTTTACAAAAGAGGAATTGTATGTGCTCCTCGTTAACTGTAACGGGCTTGAGTTTGATGTCTGCATAAACAAAAAGAATCTTTTCGGAGAGCCCGCGATCGGCCGCCGCTTCAAAGGAAACGTCTGGATGCAGGGCAAAGTAATGTGGGAGGAGGAACGCATATGACGAAGTCATATTAATCATGCGTTCCGACGAAGGGCGGCGACGAGCGAAGCGAGCCGCTGCAATACCGCACAGGAACGCATATGACGAAATCATATTGATCATGCGTTCCGACGAAGGGCGGCGACGAGCGAAGCGAGTCGCTGCAATACCAATGTAAAAGGAGGAACGCATATGAAACACGTTGTATATAAAACCCAAGGTGTATGTTCACAGGAAATGAGATTTGATCTTAATGATGACGGAACGGTCACAAACATTGAGATCATCGGTGGCTGCAGAGGAAACACGAAAGGTGTAGCAAGACTTGCAAGCGGCAGAAAAGCTGAAGATATCATAAGCCTTTGCAAGGGCATCCCCTGCCGTGGCGACAATTCATGTCCCAACCAGCTTGCGATCGCGATCGAACAGGCACTTAACGAACAGTAAAAACAAAAACACCGAAAACTGATCAGAGTCTTCGGTGTTTTTTAATGCCTGTTATCTTTTTTACATCATTCGGTATATTTTTCCCAGTAAGTCTTTTCCGGCCAGCCGGTCGTATCAAAGCCTTGTCTTATACGCTTTGCAAAGTAATTCAGCTTTTTTCTGAGATTGGGATATTCACTGTAATCCAGCCATGCATTCTCACGCATCACATTTTCCATGAGACGTGCTCTGTCCTCTGTGGGATAAGTCATGGAATAGTCGTCGATAAAATATGTTTTGGATTTATCCTGGTCCCAATAGACGATGTACGGCTTATAATCTTCATATCCCCAAATATCGTAGGAGTAGGTGTAAGGAGCTTCGTGATAGTCTGTCGAGGGATTCAACTTGTTCCAGTCGTTGTCGTTGATACCCAGACCAAGCGCTTCAAGCTGTGAGTCGATCGCATGCGACAATTCGTGATGGATGGTGGAATCGTCACTCATATCATTTATGTCCATGTAGATCTTTATGCAGTCGCCGTCACAATATTTAAAGCCTCCTGCGGTCGTAAGCGTGTTTTCACCCATACCCCTCAGGGTGCCTGCAAGATAGAAGTAGACTCCTTTTGTGTATCCGGTGGCTTCTGATTTCAATTGTGAGAAAAATCCGTCCGGATATTTTGCAAGTCCTGATTCCAAAAGCTTCAAAGCATTTTCCGTGGTCAGGTGATCGTTTTCCGCTTCGCAGAAATATGTGCTGCAATATCCGATCACCTCGTCGGACATAAAGATCTCTACGTCATATTTGTCTTCAAGCTGTGTTGCTATCTTGTCCAGATCCTTTAAAGATTCGATAACGGGACCCTTTTGGATATCTTCAAAAGAATGTCCGCCCTCTATCGGATATACGTCCGTATAGGGATTGCCGGGGATCTTGCAGGAATATACAAACCTGAGATCATTTGCAGAAGGCGCATCGTTCAGAAAATCCCAGGAATAGAAGAATTGATCGGATTCTGATGAAATAGTAAGATATATGGTGTCTTCATCATAGAGATAGGGGAAATAACTGCATCCGAAATAACCGAAGACGTTTGTACGCGTGACTGCAACAAGCGATGCATCCGAAAGATCGTACAGCCCCAGGGTAAGTATCTGAGGATTCACAGGGTGGCCATATTCGTCATATTGCACTTCGGCGCCGGCATCAATCGCGGCATAGTCGGTCTCATATTGCTGCAGGAGCATATATTTTCCGTCGACCATGAAGAAAGTGATATCATAGCTGCTCGGAAAACAGAATTCAACGCCGTCATCATTGGGGAAGAAATCATAGGTGCTGGTGCGTTCATTGTAATTAATGGACATAAGCACTTGCTGCATGACCGAGAAACTGTAACTATCAGTGGGCACCATCACTTCGGACTTCTCTTTTTCAAAGTTGTAACCCACATAGTAGTTTTTGAGATCGCTGCCGTACCCGTATAAGAGAAGGCATAATTCGCCGCTTTTGTTGTAATAGAGATCATATAAGGATGTTGGGATGATAGGAGCCGTAATGTTGACAGTTGTTTCTTCGCCCGTAGACAGTATGCACTTGTAGATGTTATTGTTTGCACAACGGAATCTGTATTTTCCGTCAAAAGAGGTGTAGCTGTTTGTTTCATAATCATAGGGGTTGACGGACATAAAAGAATGGTTTTCCGTATCGAAAAGAGACATATCAAGTTCCTGCAGACCTTTTACCACAGGGATCGGAGTTGCTGTGGGCGTTGCAGTGGGAGTGGATGTAGGTGTGGGAGTGGATGTGGGCGTGGGAGTTTCCGTAGGTGTAGGAGCCGCAGTCGGTTCTTTCTCAGAGACTCCGGTGGGTGTTACCGCAGATGTGCCGGCATTATTTGAGCAGCCTGTCAGCAGGCTCGCGGTCAAAAGAATGAGCGCAAGCAGCGTTGATATTGTTCTGAAGCCTTTTTTCATGTGTTCCCTCCGTAAAAAGTGACCATACTGATTCAATTATATATTTTTGAGTTTTTATTTACAATAGCATTGCAGAAAAAGGTTGACAAAATGCGCGTCAGATATTATTTTCATTCAGACAGAAAAATAAGAGGTATCACATGAAAAAAACAATGAAAGCGGTAGTGTTTGCAGGAAGTCTGTTACTGATCATCCTTTGCGGGTGCGGTAAAACACTTGGAGATCAAAACAGCGCCGTAGACACCGAAAACAAAGAAAACAGTGGAAATGCCGTGATCACGGCACCGGCTTCGGACACGGGAGATACAAAGACACAAAAAGAACCGGTTGACGATAAAAATACAGAAGAAAACGGAGAAGAGGCGACATTGCTAAAAGAACCTGACTACAGCCAAATAGCCACAAAGAGCAACGGAGCGGGAGTTTCCGTTCACGATCCATCAATCGAAGTGTTTGACGGAAAGTATTACATTTACGGGTCGCACATGACCTGCGCAGTTTCCGGGGATATGGCAGCCTGGAAATGGCTCGGGAAATCCTACGGATCAAAAAACAGCGTATACGGCGCGATATTTGACAACAAAGAAGCTTATACCTATTCGGGGCTCAAAACCAGCGTGATCCCGACGGATGACGGGAATATACATGTTTGGGCACCTGATGTCATTTATAATAAAGCTATGCAGAAATATGTGATGTATTTTTGCATGTCTTCCACCTGGAATGCGTCAAATCTGTGCTTTGCCACAGCAGATTCCCCCGAGGGACCGTTTGAGTGGCAGGGAGCGCTCATTTATTCGGGCTTTAGTTCGCAGAATATCTCTTCGACAAATGTTCTTGACTATGTCACACCCGAGTGGGCAACTCGTTACACTGCGGGCGGATACAACTACAGGAAATACCCCAATGCGATCGACCCTACTATTTTCTATGATGCGGACGGACGTATGTGGATGGTTTACGGATCGTGGTCCGGAGGGATATTCCTTCTTGAGATCGACGAAAATACAGGGCTTGTGATACATCCCGAAGCAGACGAGGAAGGAAACGTCGATCCGTACTTTGGGAAAAAGCTGGCCGGCGGAAACCACAGATCCATTGAAGGACCGTACATCCACTATGAGGAAGACACGGGATATTACTATCTCTATGTTTCCTACGGCGGACTTACAAGGACAGGCGGCTATCAGATACGAGTGCTCCGTTCGGAAAATGTGGACGGACCGTATGTGGATCCTCAGGGAAATACGCTGATGGACAGGGCTGTGCACTCGGAATACGGTCTGAAGCTATCCGGAAACTATTTTCTTCCGAGCCAGAAGGACGCTTATATGGCGACCGGCGGGCAGTCACTTTTCAAGGACATCGACGGAAAGACCTACATCTGCTACCATTCCAGATTTGAGTCGAAGGGCGAATATCATGAACCTGTGGTAAAACAGGTGCTTTACAACGAGGAGGGCTGGCCCTGCCTTTTGCCGTATAAGACTTCAAAAGAGACGGTTTCGGAAACGGGCTATGCGGCTGACGAGATCACAGGAGATTACTATTTTGTAGATCAAGGTTCCGCCATCGATTCAAAGGTTGCCCAGCCCTTGATGATAAGGCTGAACAAAGACGGCAGCATTACAGGCGCGTTTTCCGGGAATTGGAGCATAAAAGACGGATCGTATCATATGCATATCACTGTTGACGGAAAGGATTTCAGTGGTGTATTCTGTAAGCAGAAAGATATGGCGGGAACAGAAGTGATGACGTTTTCCGCAGTGGGCGGACTTGAAAGCGTTTATGGCGTAAAATACTGACCGGAGGCTTTATGGGAATAGATTACACGGAATATGGACAAAGAGATGTGCTTAAGGATGTGATACTCACGGTGTTTGCCTTTGTCGGGTTTTTTGCTTACTGGCTGGGGCTCCTCGTTCTCATCGCGTTCCTTATGGTGCACACGTGGGACGTGACTTTTCTGCAGCTTTGCATTTACGCGCTGATACCTACTGCGCTCACCGGAGGGCTGTACATCGCGCATCTTGTCAAAAAAAGAAAGCGTGAAAAGGAAATGCGAGATTATATTCACGATAATATATCCACTGACGAAAAAAACGGAGATCTGTGAGGTCTCCGTTTTTTGCATATATTATTTAAAATATGAATCATACAAGGATTTGATCTCCTGAGGTTTTCTTACTTCGGAATAGATATAGAGATCGCTTATCCTGCCTTTAAAGGACGTCTGGAACACATCTCCTCCGACAAGGAAACGCACGCAGAAACGCTGCGCGGGCACTTTTTCAAGTGTTCCGAGGAGTTCCCCGTTTATGTAAAAACAGGATGTTTCCGTCTTTGCATTGTAGGAAGCGGCAAAATGTATCCATTTGCCTGATTCTGTCTCATGTGTTGACGCATCATGCCAGCCGTTGACATTTTTTGAATCTCTGATCCTGAAGCAGGAATAGCCTTCCCACGCATTAGGCACCATGGAACAAAAACCTGTTTCAAACTTGACGTAAACAAGTGAAGTCCAGCGGTGGATCTCGTCGGTATTTGCCCAGAGCGCGATGGTGTAGCTGTCGGAGCGGAGCACTTCTTTGGGGAGTTCCAGCAGGCTGTATTCCGTGTGGCCTCCGGGGAATGCCACGGAGCCCATTCCGGGGAACGGACCTTCGGCAAAGGCGATCCGGTCATCGGGCGATCCGGGTACGTATTCTGCCGTAAAGCGCTTGTCCGTTGATTCGAGCGAGTTGTTGAACGGGAAGTGTGAGGGTTTTATCAGCGTTCCGTAATTACTCAGCGCATATTTTATGAACTCTTCTTCGGGAACGGGCGGTGAGAAATAGTATCCTTGAGCATCTTCAAAGCCACATGAAATGAGGAGATCCGCCATTTCCCTGCTTTCAACACCTTCCGCGAGGACATCGAGTTTTAAGTCTTTGCAGAGCATAATGAGGTTTTTCAGGATCTGACGGCCCTTGTGATCCGGGATGGTCGTGTGGATGAAATCCTTTTCAAAGTCGACGCTCTGAACGGGAAGATTTGTGAGGATCGCAAGAGAGGAATTTCCGGCCCCGAAATTGTCTATGGTCACAAGGAAACCGGCCTCTACCATTTTTTTCACGGTGTTGCTTATCGCAACGGAATCCTTCTGGAACGAGCTTTCCGCGACCTCAAACTGGAGCTGGTCATGGGGCACTTCGTAACGGTCCGCCACCTCGACGAGTTTTTCCACGAGATCTTTGAAATAGAGGTTCAGAGTGGAAATGTTTATGGAAAGCACAAGGTCCTCAAGCGGCGTGTCTTTCCAGGTCTGCTTCATTTTGCAGGTCTCTTCGAACATGTAAAAGTCAAGGGTTATGATGAACCCGTTTTTTTCAAACACAGTGAGGAAATCGAGCGGCATGCGGAGACCGTCGATCCAGTGGTTCCAGCGGCACAGCACTTCGGCGCCGGTAACCTTGGAAGTCAGCATGTTTACTTTGGGGAGAAGATAAGGAACAAATTCATTGTGAGACAAGGCAGCGGTCATCTCGTCTTCGATGATCTGCCTCTTTTTTTCCTCTTCTTCGAGGGATTTATACATGACGCAGGAATTCCTGCCGTTTTCTTTCGCGTGATAAAGCGCGGCGTCGCAGCGGTTGAGGATATCGTCGAGACTCATCGAAGCGGACTGATTTGCGACTATTCCTATGGAAAATGAGATAAAGGAAAGAACGTCACGCCGGAAATCTATGGACTGGAGTCCCTCGGACATGGCGCTGACTGTGGAAAGGACCTCGGAATCGTCCCTTTCTCCCACAATGATCGCGACAAATTCGTCGCCGCCTATCCTGTACAGAGAAGCATGGGAAAGCGCGGAAGACAGATATTTTGCGATGGCGCGGAGCAGATCGTCTCCGACGGCGTGACCGTAAACGTCATTTACACGTTTGAAAAAGTCAACGTCTATGAACATTACGGAAATCTTTTCCGTTGAGGGGATCGTCCTGTAGTAGGCATAGAGCGCCCTGCGGTTCGGGAGTCTTGTAAGATAGTCACGATCGTCGCCGGTACGGTTTTTTTTGTAGTTTACAAAATCGTTGTTGAGTATTTTTATCTGCTTCATGGTCACCTCTGCGGATCGGTGCGGAGACAAAAAGTTCTTTCCTAATAATATAACCCGAAAAAGTTATAAAGTCAAAAAAATGTGTGAAACCGAACGGGATTTTTTGCGAGTAATAGTATTGAAGTTTGTTTTTGGATTTGTTATAATCCCATCCAAGTAAAGTTTTGTCTTTATCACACTTTTAAGGAGGACGAAAAATGAAGTTTTTCAAACATCTTGCGGCAGTTCTTGCTGCGGCGATGATCATCACCCTGATCCCCGCCCAGACAGCAAATGCTGCAAAGTACTCAAAGCTTGCTTTCCAGGAAGCAACAAGCTCATCCCAGTGCATCACCAGTTTTGAGCTTGCAAAGGGAAAGACAAGAGACCTTAAGTTTTATGGCGTAGGCGACTACAGGACCACAGGTATAGGCTGGTCGAGTTCAAACGACGCCGTTGCGACCGTTGACAAGAACGGTATCGTAAAGGCTGTAGGCGTTGGTTCGGCACAGATCACATACTCTGCAAAGGGATACATCTCCATCCCCACCACAGTAGTTGTTACAACCACCGATTACAATGTTTACATTGCCGAGCAGAATTCCGGCATGAGATACACATCTTACAACCTTATGCTTGGTAAGACCGTAGACTTCAAGTTTGTAGGCGCAAAGGGCTGGTCCACATCCCTTTACTCCGCATCCTGGAACACCACCGATGACAGCGTTGCTACCGTTGACAACTACGGTATCGTTACACCTGTAAAGATCGGTACCTGCCAGATCGTTCTTACCATCATCGAAAAGAAGACCGGTAAGGTTGCATATGCTGTACAGCCCGTTACCATCAACGTAAAGAGCGCTACACCTACAGCAACACCCACACCTAAGGCAACGGCAACACCTACTGCGACACCTACTCCCAAGGCAGGTTTCTCGGTACAGCAGACTTCTTACAATCAGGCTGTAGTAACCTTTGGAAACACCGCCATCAAGGATAGTGCGATCAGCCTGACCTGTGACGAGAACCCCATCATGGAGACCTCAAAGGTTGAAAACGGTAAGGTTACCATTACATTTGTTATTCCTTTGGAGAATGGCAAGGAATACACAATAAGAAATTCCGGTTCGACAGACAATTTCAAGTTCAAGGCTGTAGTAGGTAGCGCTGTTACCGTTGGTCTTGCATATGATTGCCTTGGCGAAGAGAACAAGGCTTATCCGGGCGAAAAGGTCAACCTTCATCCACAGGTACTTGATGCAAACGGCATCGTTCTCGACCAGGTTCCCGAAGTAGAACTTGAGTATGACGGTCTTTCATTCCCTATGTATGAAGACTACATCACTGCTTCCGACCGTGTAGGCACCACTTACAGGATCACCGTAAAGAGCTATAGCGCAACAGGCAGCGTCATTCAGAAGGTTTACACCATCACTGTTGTAAACAAGCCTGCATATGCTGTTTCTAAGATTGAGGCAAAGCTTGTAGAAACAGGCGAGTCTTATTCCAGCAAGAATGCAACAGGTCTCAGTCTTTGCATCGGTGATGAGACAAAGGGTATCTCCATCAGATACAGCGACAACAGAGGAAATACAAACAAAGAGACCATCGTAGGCGAAGAGGCTGTTGTAGGGAAGGACGGAGATGTATACGGATACTTCACGTTCACATCATCCAATGAAAACGTGCTCGTTGTTGATGACAATGGCGCTATCCTTCCTTTGAAGCAGGGTTCCGCAACGATCACAGTTACATTTGTTGATATCGACAGTGATCCCATCCGCAGATCCACAGTGGGTTCGTTTATCGTTTCCGTAGGCGCCGCACGCCAGATCAGCAGCATCACGAAGACATACAAGAGCGCGCAGAACAATACACTTTGTGTACAGCCCGGCGCTGATGATTACAACAAGATGGTCATCACTTATACCTTCAAGGATCAGAACGGTTCCCTCATCGATCCCGCTACCATTGAGCTTGACACATACACAGTTAAGTCGACCACAGATGTAACAAGTAATTTCACAGTTACAAGTGATGTGGATTCCGACAAGAAGGAACTTTATCTTACCGTTACCGTCAGAAGCAATCCTATCGCAAGCGGAAAGCAGACCACGGTATACCTTATCACAAACTGGCTCTATAATACAGATTACAACACAAGAGCTAAGCAGGATACAACAAACCGTATCACGATCATTGATACTACTGCCGGCTCACCTACACCTACATATGTTGCAATGTGGTCACAGGATTCCGCCAAGAGTCTCGGTCTTTCCGCAGGCGGTGGAGATCTTGAGATTTCCGCATATCTTATTGAGTCAAAGAACGGCGGTTATGCAGATGCTGTAACAGCGATCACTCCTGTACCCGCACAGCCGACATACGGTGCCGGTGATGTAGGCCATTACTTCTATGAAGTAACAAAATCAGGAACAAACAAGTCAAAGGATTATATCAAGAATACATCGGCTACCCTTTTAAACGGTAAGGTCACTGTTCCTGTAAGAGCGGCATTTGGTGCACTTGGCGAAAGCGACCTGAAGTCTGCTGAAAATCTTGCAAGCATCGGTGTTGTAACCGTAACAATTAACTTCTATCAGGTTAAGCAGGGTGGAACCACCAACAATCCTACTTACAAGGCACAGAAGATCGCAAGCTTGAGCAAGACTCTTAAAAATGAGGATCCGAGTTCTTCAGCAACGGTTGCCATCACAAACAATACCACTGAGTATGCGATCGACAGTGAAGGCGGCTGGATCGACTGGCTCCAGGAGCATGCGACCATCGTTATCAAGAATGGTATCACGGGAGAGACCTATACAGTCAACGCACAGAAATCGTTTGATTCTTATGGCATATTGGCTGTTCCTAACTTCAGTACAAATACCACATACCTGAAGGGACTTGATCTTTATCTTCCCGATAAGGCCGGCTCAGGCTATGTAAAGCTTAAAGTCAGCATCACTGCTAATCCTAAGGTTCAGAACAGATAATTCGATTCAAGATCAATAAGGATATACTCCGTCCGGGGAAACCCGGGCGGAGTATTTTTGTACCCGAATGTAATTCCGGTACAAAACCAAAAAACTTTTCCGATTTAAAGCAAAAAAGTCTTGCAAGAAATCATTGTTGATATTACAATATAAAGATACGGAAATGCCGCCCGGCATTTCGTTATATCATGCCAGAGAAGGCTTTTTTGGAGGACAGGAAATTGGAAGAACTGACAGGAGTGGTGGTAACCGAATATCTTGAAAGAAACGCAAGAGAATTCCCGGATGAAGTGGCGCTTGTTGAGCTCAATCCCGATGAGCCGGACAAGAGACGCACATCCTGGAAGGAGTTCGATCTTATACAGTCGGAGCGTTTTAAACCTTACAGACGTGAGATAACCTGGAACGTATTCAACGAAAAAGCAAACCGCTTTGCAAACATGCTGATCTCCCGCGGCATCAAAAAAGGCGACAAGGTTGCGATACTTATGTACAACTGCCTCGAATGGCTCCCCATCTATTTCGGAGTGTTAAAGACCGGCGCGATCGCAGTACCTTTTAACTTCAGATATGATGCTGAAGAGATCCTTTACTGCGCGCAGCTTGCCGAAGTGGATGTCATTGTTTTCGGACAGCAGTTCATCGGACGTATTGAAGTGAACGCAGAGCCTTTGAGCCGAAACCGCCTCATGATCTATGTGGGGGACGGATGCCCGGATTTTGCGGAGAGCTACCACACACTTGTTGAGGACTGCTCAAGCCGCACACCGAATGTGCCGCTTTCTCTTGACGATTACGGCGCGATCTATTTTTCATCAGGTACAACAGGCTTCCCGAAAGCCATTTTACATAAACATTTGAGCCTTTCGCAGGCGGCGGAGATGGAGCGCATCCACCATGCGACCACAAGAAAAGACAATTTCCTCTGCATCCCGCCTCTTTATCACACAGGAGCAAAATTCCACTGGATGGGCTCTCTTGTTGCGGGCAGCAAAGCGGTGCTTCTGAAGGGCACAAAGCCACAAACGATACTTGAAGCCATTTCCGACGAACAGTGCACCATAGCGTGGCTCCTTGTTCCGTGGGCTCAGGATATCCTTGACGCGCTTGACAGAGGAGACCTCAAGCTCTCCGACTACAAGCTTGATCAGTGGAGGCTCATGCACATTGGCGCGCAGCCTGTTCCGCCTTCACTCATAAAGCGCTGGCTGGCATATTTCCCGAACCACCAGTATGACACAAACTATGGCCTTTCCGAATCTACAGGCCCCGGCTGTGTACACCTCGGAATGGAAAATGTTGCAAAGGTCGGCGCGATCGGCATTCCCGGATATCGCTGGGAGTGCAAGATCATCGACGAGAACGGAAATGCAGTTAAACAGGGCGAAGTGGGCGAACTATGCGTAAAAGGCCCCGGCGTCATGACATGTTATTACAACAATCCGGAAGCGACCGCCGAAACCATCAAGGACGGCTGGCTCCTCACCGGAGACATGGCAATGCAGGATCCCGACGGATTTTATTTCCTTGTCGACAGAAAGAAAGACGTTATCGTGAGCGGCGGTGAGAACATATATCCCGTTCAGATCGAAGATTTCATAAGAAAGAACGAAAAAGTCAAGGACGTTGCGGTGATCGGACTTTCAGATCACAGACTCGGCGAAAAGACCGCTGCGATCATTGAGATCAAGGACGGTTTCACGGCCACAAAGGAAGAGATAGACGAATTCTGCATGGGACTTCCCCGCTACAAGCGTCCCAAGGAGATTATTTTTGCGGACATCCCGAGAAATGCAACTGGAAAGATCGAAAAGCCGAAGCTTCGTGAGAGATACGGAGCGCACAGGCTTGTTGAGCAGGAGAACAAATCCTGACGATCGGAAACGGAGGTCGTAATGTTTTGTGAAAAGTGTGGCGCAGAACTGCGCGACGGAGTCAAATTTTGTGAGGAATGCGGCGCTAAAGTCATAAAACCCGACAGGCCTGCGGAAAACGCGATACGAGAGGACCGGCCGGAACCACCAAAACAGCCGCAAACACCATACCGACAGGATCCGCCTGCCAATGATCCGCCCGCTCCGAAGGAAAAGAGCAAAAGCGGGTGCTGCCTCGCATCGGCAATTGTCGGGATAATCCTGTTTCTGCTTTTAGTGGCATTTATCGTGGCAGTACTGGTCGTCGGTTTTCGAACGGTGACCGATGTGCTCAACCCTTCAAGTCCCGGACAGACCCATATTACAAATGTACCATCGAGCGCCCCGGTTTCTGTATTTACGCCTACTCCAAAGATTACCTCCGGAGATCCGGCCACAGTCGTGAACAACATGTTCGGTACCGACCTCGTGCGCGATCACAAGGTAAAACTAAAGGGAAACGGTGAAGACACCGTGACCGTAATGGTATATATGAACGGGTCGGACCTTGAGACAGAATCGGGTGAAGCAACAACGGACCTTGCGGAAATGGTGAGAGCCGGCGCTTCCGACAAGGTAAATGTCGTGGTTCAGACCATGGGAACAAAGAGGTGGCAGAATTACAATATTTCTTCAAAGCGTTCCCAGATACATGAGGTCACAAAAAACGGACTGAAGACTGTAAAAGACCTCTCACAGCTTGACTGCACAAAGGAAAGCACTCTTTCCGATTTCATAATATGGACAGCACAGAACTATCCCGCAGACCGCTATATCCTTGTTTTCTGGGATCACGGCGGCGGCCCGGTATACGGATTCGGCTATGACGAATACAACGAGAGCGGGATGCTCACCATTGATGAGATCAAGGGAGCACTGAAAACAGCCGGCGTCTATTTTGATTTTATCGGAATGGACTGCTGCATCATGTCGTGCCTCGAGGTGTGCTGCGCTTGCTATGATTACTGTGACTATATGATCCTCTCAGAGGATTTTGAATCGGGACTCGGCTGGTCATACACGGGCTGGCTTTCCGAACTGTACAGGAATACCTCGATCCCTACAGAAAAACTGGGAAAGATCATCGTAGACGATATGGTCACCGCCAATAAGAACGACCGCACGGTGAATGAAGAAGCGATACTTGCTCTGGTCGATGAATCAATGATGAAGCTTCTTTTCACGGCGTGGACGGATTTTGCTTATGCGAACGAGGAGACACTCCTTGACAATAACTATAGCCGGCATATAGAGAGTCACGGCAAAGTGTCGCCGTTTATCAAAACAAAAGGCTTTTTCTCCGACTGGCTTCTTTCGGGAAGTGAAGAGTACTCCCTTGACGACTACTATATCACCGACATCATGGCGCTCGCGCAGACCATAGATTCCACGGAATCCGCCGCCCTCGCATCGGCTGTCAGCAACACCATGGTCTATGTCAACGCGACGAACGGGGATGCCGAAATGACAGGACTTTCGGTCACTCTGCCCTACGGAGACCTTTCGTTCTATCTTGATCTTAAGCGCATTTTCCTGAATTGCGGCTTTGATGAGACATATGTGACATGGCTCAAGAAATTTACCGATGCCTCGGATTACAACAGCTTCTACGATTACAAGGACTTTGACGATTCCTGGTCCGGCTGGGACGATTACAGCGATGATTACGACTGGAATGACTGGGATTACTATGACGAATACGGTGACGACTACGACTGGAGCTCGTGGTTTGACCTGTTCGGCTGGGATGACTGGGATTACGACGACAGCTGGAACGAGTGGTTTGACGACGGTGACTGGTACAACGAAGATGATCGCTGGAATTATGACGACGATGACTGGTACTGGGGAGACGATTACTGGTACGGTGACGACTGGTACTGGGGCTTTTGACAGAGGCGTATCCCATTTGTTTTACATGTGACAGGGATTAAAAAAATGAAATAAACCCTTGATTTATTTGGGATTTAAAGGTATAATCCCTTAGTCCGTTCCTTTAGTTAAATGGATATAACGGGTCCCTCCTAAGGATCAGTTGTGGGTTCGATTCCCGCAGGGAACGTAAAAAGACCGCCATCAAAAAAGATGACGGTCTTTTTTATGGTGCGCCTAGCGACGCACGTTTCTAAAGGGTTAAAGTCCCGAATCCGCCCGGTAGTGGGAAGGATATAGTCGAAAGCAAGGGTGTCCACTGCGAGGTGGAAT
>JAEENL010000149.1 GCA_016283775.1 Lachnospiraceae bacterium
ATTCATTGATGTTCTTATCATTCCTATACGAGACGCATCCTTTCTTGTTGTTAATTACAAAGCTGCAGGAGAATTGAAGAAAAAGGCTGAGGATATGATAGCTGTAGAACCGGCGTATATTCCTGAGATCGGTTCCTTCCGAAATGCAATCGTGTTGAGAAATGTGTGCTATTCCTATAAAGACTTCGATTTGAAGGATGTTTCGCTGACTTTTGAAAAAGGGAAAAAATATGCGATCACCGGCAAGAGCGGGTCCGGAAAAAGTACTCTTCTCAAATTGATCGGCGGACAGCTGACGCCCCAAAAGGGCAATATCCTTATTGACAAAAAGGATATTGCAAACTGTGATACCGAGACATTATTTGCATACATTAACCAAAGCGCGATCATATTTGACGCAGGAGGCCTGGATAACGTTACCGTGTTCGGAAGCTATGACGAGGATGGCGCCGGGGCACTGGTAGAAAGCCTTGACGCGGGTGAACTGTTAAAGGATGATTTTGGCGAATCGGGCGATAAGATAAGCGGTGGTGAAAAAAACAAGATCGCCCTGCTCAGAGCTTTGTGCAAACACAGCAGCGTACTGCTGTGCGATGAGATGTTTGCGGCTTTGGACAAAAAGAGTAAGAAAAGGATTTCTGAGTTTTTGTTTGCACTTAAAGACCTTACGATCATTTCCATCACACATGATATTGATGAAGACCTGCTTGGATTTTATGATGTTATCATAACCATGGACAAAGGCAGAGTAGTTAACTGCAGGTAACATAACTTTTTGTAAATTGAAGCAGATTTATGAAAATGCCCTTATACAATGCTGCAAAAATATGGTATATTGAGGGTACTGAAACGGGGAGGGAGAAGAGCATGAAGAAAACAATCATTACGCTGATCGTTGTGGTGGGCATTGCGGTGCTTGTTGCAGGGGGACTGGCAATAAAGAAATATCATGATATCGTCACGCCCGATAATATCCTTGCAGGGCTTCTGAAGGAGTACGAGATAACATTTGGCGATGCCGGTGTGAAAGTGCTGGACGAGTACAATGAAAATGCGTTCATGGATCCGTCCACTGTTTATCGCTTCAGCCTTGAAGGCGGAGACATAAGCGGAACGGTACTCGATCCGGAGAAGATGCCTTATTCCACCAACCTGGACATAGAGAGCGTCATCGGCAGTAAAAATGAATTACTTCGTAAGGCAGACGTTGAGTGGCGTATCCCTTTTGATGCTGAGAACGGCATCATGTCGATCCACAGGCATAGCTACGGGACCGCTACTCGAGGCTCATCCGATCTCTATGTCATATATGATCCGGATGAGAGCCTGTATTATGCGGTATGGATTGGGTGAGTACGGAGTGCTTTTCGGGAGCTTGTTATTTTTCTGTTTTGTTTGAACTGACATGGAGAGGCTGAAAGCCTCTCTTTTTATGGCTTTGAGACGTTTCTCTTCTGTACGGAAATACTACATTTTGAAAAAAATATAAGATAAAATGTAATATATACTTGACATAATGTAAAATCGGTGGTATGATCGTCCACGTCAGGAGGTAATGAGATATGAAAGAGATGAAGGAGAGCAAAGTCAAAACATTTTTCTTCTGCCTGTGGGTGATAATCGCGGTGCTGCTGATCCAGGCCGGAGTGTCCGTTATCGGGATCCTGCCGAAGGCAGTGCAGTTTATGCTGGAAACGGGCGGCATGGGAGAAGAGTATATGAAGAGGTATCAGGAGTATGCAACGAGCGGGCCGGTGCTCATGACACTGCAGTTTGCAGCGGAGATAGTGTGTATAATAGCTGCAGGCATCTGGTACTATTTCGGATATGTGAGAAAAGATAAGCAAAAGGGGATTTACAAGCCGATCACTAAAAAGTACAATCTCCTTAAAGACACCGGCTTTATCCTGAGCGGATGTCTTGCGGCTTGGGCACTTGCGGTGCTTTTGCAGATCATAGTGTCGAGCCTTATGCCAAAGACCAACGAGGCCGTCGGGGAGATGCTGAACACCGCGCTCGGCGGAGGCACACAGTGGATGGGCATCGTCACAGCCGTGATACTTGCTCCGATATGTGAAGAGCTCACGGTACGAGGGATCATCCTTCAAAGATCAAAGAGAGCCTTCGGTGTGGTCGGCTGCGTAGTGATGAGCGCTGTGATGTTCGGGATATTTCACATGAATCCAATCCAGGGTATATATGTTCTGCCGCTCGGCCTGTTCTGGGGCTTTGTGGGCTATAAAAAGAATTCATTCATCCCATGTGTGTTCTGTCATATGCTGAACAACGCACTGGGGCTTTTCATCCCGGCGTCCGTAAATGCCATAGTAATGTTCATCGTATTTGGGGTGCTTACGGCAGTGATCGGTGTGAAGACAGGATATATATCGAACAATGACACGGTTGACGATGTGGATAACACAGTTGAGGAGGTATGATATGTCAAAGAAAGGTAAAACATTACTTGTGCTGGTCGCACTGCTTCTGGCCGCGGTCTCTGTGATGATCGCGATAGCCCCGAAAAACAACTATTCCGCGAAGCTGAATACCGTGGTGGCTGTTGAGGGGGCGGAGACACAGCCGGGATTCACCCAGACAGTCCTTACCGTTAAAAAGGACGGATTATATCAGTTCAGTGCCGACTGGTGGATGGATGAGGCTCCGGGATTCGTTACCGGGCTTATCGTATATGATGAAGCGGGAAACAGCGTTTTTTCCGTGACGGGGAATATGCTTACTGCCGATTCCGCGATCAGGAATCTGAAAAAAGGCAGATATACCTTCAGGTTTCAGCCTCTTACAAGCGCGGAGGCCTACAGAGCATACGTGACCGAGAATTTTCCGGGTGAAGAGATCGGAGAGGTTGATGAGAGTGTGTTCTTTGACGGCACATTTAACATGTGCTATTTGGTTGAGATCAAAGAGTATATGAAAAACGCGAAGCTCATCTCAACGCTTTTCGGCGTGGTCGTGGGTTGCCTTCTTGTCGCGATCGTCCTGGCCGCATCGAAAAAAGAGACCCCGGCGATCGGTAAATATGATGAACGCCAGATAGCTGCTCAGGGCAAGGCGTATAAATACGGTTTTTACACGCTGATGATATACACGCTGCTCATAGTGATATGTCACGCAGGCGGAGTAAACATCCCTCTTGAGACATCATTGCAGGCTCTGGTCGGGATACTGATATCTGCCGCCGTGCTCGCGACGATATTGATAATGAAAGACGCATATTTCAGGCTTGATGAGAACAGGAACAGCTGGATAGTATTCTTTGTGGCACTCGCATTGCTGAATCTCGCGATCGGCGCGGTGAACATAATGAACGGAAACAATATCGCAAACGGCATGCTCACCACTATGGGAAACGCAAATCTCTTTTGCGGAGTCACAGTTGTATATCTTCTCATGGTGATACTGGTAAAGACTGTAAAAGACAGGAAAGAGGAATAGTATGAAAAACCTGAGATTAAAGGCCGCAAGAGCTTCCTTTGACATGTCTCAGCAGGAACTCGCGGACAAGGTGGGGGTGTCGAGGCAGACGATAAATGCGATAGAAAAGGGTGATTACAACCCCACGATCAACCTGTGCATCGCGATCTGCAAGGCGTTGAACAAAACGCTCGACGAGCTTTTCTGGGAATAAGAGTCATGGGGACGGTTCTTTTTGACTCATCGGCACGTTGTGCCGGTGAGTCAAAAAGAACCGTCCCCATGACTCCTTAAAGCAGTTTTGTGCGGTAGATGAGGCAGGTCTTTCCGTAAGGGACAGATCTCAGCGCATCGGAGACGTATTCATAGGCCTTGTCGATGGCTGTGGGCTCAAACAGACCGAATACGGCAGAGCCGCTTCCTGTCATCTGAGAAGTCGCGGCGCCCGCATTTTTTAGGATCTCTTTTATTTCCAGGATCTCAGGACAAAGTGAAATAGCGGCTTCTTCCATGAAGTTTCCGAAGAGTTTCATGGCTCTTTTTGTTTTACCGCTGTTTATCGCCTCGACCAAAGCCTCTGTATCGGGATGGGGAGCGGTTTTAAGATATCCGTCGCACAGCTCGTAGATCTTTTTCGTTTCCAGCGAGGCCTTTGGCTTTACGATGATGCAGTCCATGCACGGAAACGGAGAGAGAAGTGTGAGCTTTTGCCCGATGTCCTCGCAGAGCTGCGTGCCGCCCGTGAGGCAGAAGGGTATATCAGCTCCGAGAGAGGTGCCCAGCTCTATGAGTTCCTGATTTGTGAGGGAAAGATCGAGCATGTCGTTTAAGAGCCTCATTACAGCGGCTGCATCAGCGCTTCCGCCTGCAAGGCCCGCTCCGACAGGGATGTTTTTTTCGACCGATATATCAAGAGAAAATTTTATGCGATACTGATCGCAGACCAGCTTTGCCGCTTTGTAGGCAAGATTTGTCTCGTCCCATTTTACTCCGGGGCAGAACTTCGGATTTTTGCAGGAGAGCCTGATCGAGGTCTCATTGGAGAGAGCTGCGGTGACTCTAATCGTGTCAAAGACGTCTGCGTGCTGCATGACGGATCTGATGGAATGGTAACCGTCGCTCTTTTTTTCCAGTACGTCAAGAGAGAGATTGAGTTTGGCGTATGCTTTGATCTCACCGGTCATATGGCCTCCTATGCTTTGTTTATTCAAGAATGTGGTCCATGCCGGTCTCGAGGATGAGCTGAACATGCTCGTCTGCGAGTGAGTAGAATACAGCCTTTCCTTCACGTCTTGAACGGATGAGTTTACTGGTCTTTAATATCTTTAACTGGTGTGAGACTGCCGACTGAGTCATTTTCAGTCCGTCCGCGATATCGTTCACGCATCTTTCCCCGTCACGGAGGAAAAACATGATGCGGATCCTTGTCGGGTCGGCGAAATACTTGAACAGCTCGGCAAGTTCAAGAACCTTTGTGTCGTTGTCCATTATCCCTCCTTGACGGACGACCTGTCACGAAATGAGAGCGCCCGCATGGAATTGAGCACGGCAAGCACCAGAACTCCGGTGTCCGCAAATATGGCGAGCCACATCGCATAGGTGCCGAGGATACCGAGCGCGCTGATGAGCAGGCAGAGAACCTTGATGCCGATGGCGCCGAAGATATTCTCATACACTATGCGCATGGCTTTGCGCGCGATCTTTATGGCAAGCGCGATCTTTGCGGGATCGTCGTCCATAAGGACTATGTCCGCGGCTTCTATGGCAGCGTCGCTGCCGAGGCCTCCCATTGCAATGCCTACATCGGCGCGGGAGAGCACGGGGGCATCGTTGATGCCGTCACCGACAAATACTATTGTATCATGGGGAGCCTGCTTTTTGTCAAGTATTTCTTCGATTTTCGCGACTTTATCGGCAGGAAGGAGTCCTGCGTGGGTCTCATCGATCATGAGCTCTTTTGCTACAGTCTTTGCAACGCCTTCGGAATCTCCCGTGAGCATGACGGTCTTTTCAACGCCTGTGAGCTTCAGGTCACGTATCGCTTTTTTGGCAGTGGGCCTTAAAATATCGGTGATAAGGATATGACCGGAGTATTCACCGTCTATCGCGACATGCACTATGGTACCTGTCGAATGGCAGGGGATAAAGGAAATGCCAAGCTTTTTCATGAGACGGTCGTTCCCGACGGCAACGCGGACTTTGACACCTCTTGCGATGCCGGGCTGTCCGATGGTTGCGACTATCCCGTTTCCGCCGATCTCCTCTATTGATTCCACGAGCGTTCTGTCTATCTCTTTTCCGTAAGCCTTGAGAAGGCTCTTTGCGATAGGATGGGAGCTTGAGCTCTCCGCATAAGCCGCGAGCTCGAGGAGCTTTTCCTCCTGAATATGGCAGTGGTGGATCCCGACCACTTCAAACACGCCCTTTGTCATTGTGCCTGTTTTGTCAAAGACAACGGTTTTTGTCTTTGAGAGCGCGTCGATATAGCCTGAGCCCTTTACGAGCACGCCGTTACGGCTTTCGCATCCGATGCCGGCAAAGAAACTAAGAGGTATGCTGATAACAAGCGCGCAGGGACACGATACTACAAGGAAGGTGAGCGCTCTGTAGATCCAGTCCATCCATACTTCTCCGGCATTGGCTCCGGAAAGGCCGAAGAGAAGAGTGACTGAGGGGCCGAGCAGGGCAAGCGCAAGTGCAAGGCCGCATACTATAGGGGTGTAAAATCTTGCGAATTTCTTGATGAAGTTTTCTGTGGGGGTCTTCTTTTCACCGGACTCGCGGACAAGTTTCAATATCCTTGATATTGTCGATTCGCCGAATTCTGTGGTGGTCTTTAGATGGAGCACGCCGGTCATGTTGACCGAGCCTGAAAGCACTTCGTCATTCTCGCCCACTTCTACGGGGAGGCTTTCTCCCGTAAGGGCTGCAGTGTTGAGTGACGAGGTTCCGGAGACCACGATGCCGTCGATCGGCACTTTTTCACCGGGCTGTATCACGATGATGCTTCCTGTCTCAACACTGTCGGGAGCAACACGGCGGAGCTGTCCGTTTTCTTCTATGTTTGCGTAGTCGGGGCGGATGTCCATGAGCGCCTCGATGTTCTTTTTGCTCTTTCCTACGGCGTAATCTTCAAAGAGCTCGCCTATCCTGAAGAATATCATGACGGCGGTGCCTTCGGTGAATTCGCAGAGCGCCATGGCACCGACCGATGCCACTGCCATGAGGAAGATCTCGTCAAGGAATTGTCCTCTTGCTATGTTTTTTACGGCTTTTGCCAGAAGGTCATAGCCTATGATGAGATAGGAAACAAGGAAAACAGCAACGACAGCAATATCGGAAGCTGAGTTTATCCCGGCCCACGACTCCGGTACGGATATCACGCCGGTCTTTTCAAGGATGAGCATAACGATCGTGATGACAGCGGAGAGAGCGATGCGGATGATAACGGGAAGCATGTTCTCGTCATCGTCGTCATCATCATCGTGATGACAGCATTCGCTGTGCTCGTGGTGATGCTCGTGACAACATTTATCGTGATCATGATGGTGCTCATGGCAGTGATCGTGTTCGTCATCATCATCGTCATCATGATGATGTTCATGACAGCAACATTCACCGTGTTCGTGGTGATGTTCATGTTCGTGGTGGTGTTCATGCTCATGATGATGCTCGTGATGCTCATGTCCCCCATGCTCGTGCTCTTCGTGTTCTTCCCAAGGCAGAAAGACTTCACAGTCTTCCTCCACACGTTTGCAGGCCTTGACGACAGCTTCCATGACTTCCTTTTCGTCTGCGCCGTCTTCAAATTCTATTGTCATCTCAAGTTTTAAAAAGTCGATCTCTGCGGCCGTTACCTGTTTTACACGCCCCGCGGCTTCTTCCATTTTGTTCGCGCAGTTCGCGCAGTCCACTTCGATACTGTATTTCTTTCTCATTCCCATGTGCGGTACCTCTGTATTTTAAGATTTGTATATAACATATCAACATATGAACGCTTGCTCATATGTTAATAATATCATTTGATCTTTACCTTGTCAAGACCGATCTTATGTTTTTCGCTTTCATTTCGAAACAAATAAGAAAGAAACAGAGAAGAAACGGTAAAGCCGTTGAAACATGGTTTTTTGCATGTTACAATCAATTTTCCGGGGGACTTTTTTCATCGGCATCCCGGAAACAACAAACCATGCGATCGGATTTTGGATCGTGCCACCGGAGATTATCTGAGGAGAGACCAATGAACGAGAGAAACGAAACAAAGACAGGAAAGATCAGCACACAGCTGATACTGACCCTCATCCCCATGATAGCGGTATTTATCGTGATCGTAGCCGCAATCATTTTTGCAAGATCCAAGACAGTCATAGAAAATGAAGCCGTTTCAGGCCTTCATAACGAATCAATGGCATATGCCAATGACGTCTCCACAAGGATCGAAAGCATAAAGACCTATTACGACGGCATAATCGATGTTCTGCAGAGAACTGAATATGCCTCCGAGGCGGAGATGCTCGAAGCGCTTGCCATCGCGATGGACAAATTTGAAGAGACAAGCTCGGGATTGTATATCGGCTTAAGTGACAAGACTTATCTCGATCCCTCCGGCTGGGTCCCTGACGAAGGCTATGACCCCACGACAAGAGACTGGTACAGAGAAGGCGCCTCAAATAAGGTGATGTCCGTAGGCGAGCCCTATCTCGATATGGATTCGAATTCCATGGTCGTTTCCGCGACCAGGATGATCAAGCTCTTTGACGGAAGGAACGGCGTTGTTTCGACCGACGTATATCTCAACAACATCTCGGACAGCGTATCGAGATACACTCCCGGAGGAACAGGCTCGTCAGTGCTCTTTAAAGGGAACACCATACTTGCCTGCGCAAAAGAAGGCTACAACGGCACCCTCGCATCCGCACACAGCGGAGACAGCCTCATAAATACTTTAGGTAGCAAAGTCACATCCGGCGCCGACGGCGTGGAGATCATAAAGGACAAAACCGGAAAATATTATGTTTCGTTTGATAAAGTAGGCGGTACAGACTGGACCATGGTATCCTATGTGCGTTCCGCAGACGTCCTCAAGTCATTGAACAACCTTGCGATAGGCGCTGTAATAATAACTGCGCTGATACTTGCAGTGAGCGCTGTTGTCATAATGATCATGATAAAGAGGATGATCACTGAGCCCGTAACGGATCTTACAGAGTCCATCACAAAGATCGCAGACGGTGATTTTACCGTAAATATCGAGGCAGAAGGAAACAACGAGATAACCGTCATGAACTCCTCCATGCATGACTATGTATCTCATATGCGCGGAAGACTTAAAGAGATGAAGAACGTGACGGTAATGCTCACCGAAGAAGCAGAGAGCAGCCGTGACGCTTCGCAGACCATGAATTCGCAGGCGGAGACACAGAGCGCTTCAATGGATCAGATAAAAGATGCCATGGACGGCGTTGCGATGTCGGTATCGGAGCTTGCGGAAAACGCAACGGACCTCGCACAGGCTGTGAGTCAGGTGACCGAGCAGGGCGGAGTCACCAGCGGGATAATGGAAAAGCTGCTTGACAAAGCAAAGCAGGGCCAGAAGGATATGGGAAATGTCCAGAGCAACATGGACAGCATCTATAAGTCCATGAACGAGATGAGCAATGTTGTCGGCACGGTCGATGAGGCCGCAAAGAAGATCGATTCGATCGTCGAGATGATAAGCTCCATTTCGTCGCAGACAAACCTCCTCTCACTCAATGCGTCCATCGAGGCCGCAAGAGCGGGCGAGGCCGGAAGAGGCTTTGCGGTCGTGGCTTCCGAGATCGGAAACCTCGCAAATGAGAGTGCCGCAGCCACTACGCAGATAGGCTCGATCATCACAGAGATCACAAAGGAAGTGGAAAAACTTTCGGAAAAGAGCAAGGAGAGCGTAAAAGAGATATCCGACAGCAATGTTGCGGTAAAAGCAACGGGAGAGACCTTTGCGGAGATCTTCACATCGCTTGACGAAGCCGGTAATACCGTGCTTGACATGATCTCAAAGATGAACAGAGTAAATGACATCGCTACGAG
>JAEENL010000150.1 GCA_016283775.1 Lachnospiraceae bacterium
ATATTCCGTTGAATTTTCCGTCGGCGGAGACAGGGCTTTCAACGATACCGATGTAAACAAACTCAAATCTTTCCTTGAGTCCATCGGAGGCTCGGTAGTTGTTATCTCAGACATGAAGAATTTAAGAGTATGTCTCCAGACGAACGATCCCGGAGCGGCTCTCACAAAGGCAGTGGGTCTCGGCACACTCACCGGCGTGAACATCGTGAACATGCTTGAAGAAAAGAGGAGCGAAAAGCCTTGCGGATCCGCAAATGCTCCTGGAAACAAGCCTGCTACGGAAAGCACTCCCGCAGCCGAAACTCCTGCTCCCGCAAAGGACGAGCCCAGAAGGAAGGACGGTTTTATCGCCGTTTCCACAGGTGAAGGACTTAACGAGATATTCAAGAGCCTCGGTGCTGATTTCATAATCCAGGGCGGCCAGACGATGAATCCCAGCACGGAGGATTTCCTGAAGGCCATCGATTGCGTAAATGCCGACAATGTATATGTTTTCCCAAACAACTCAAACATCATACTTGCGGCAAATCAGGCAAAGGCTCTCACAAAGGACAAAAACGTCATTGTTATCCCGTCCAAGTCGATACCTCAGGGTATCACAGCCCTTATCAATTACATCTACGACAATTCCGTAGAGGATAACGAAGAGGGCATGAAGGAAGCCTTAAAGACAGTAAAGACAGGTCAGGTGACCTATGCGGTCAGAGACACATCGATCGACGGCTTTGACATCAAGCAGAACGACATCATGGGACTTGACGACAAGACCATCAAGGCAGTCGGAAACGATACCGCAGAGGTTGCGATAGACCTCATAAAGCAGATGATAGACGACGATTCCTCCTTCATCACCGTATATTACGGTTCAGATGTTGCGGAGGATGAGGTAAAACGCTTCACAGAACGCGTTTCCGCTGAATTCGGAAACATCGAGACCGAAGTTCATTCAGGCGGACAGCCGATCTATTACTACATCATCTCCGTAGAATAAAGACTTTTAGGCCGGGGCCCAAAATACAGCTCCGGCCTGTTTCTTATGAAAAAAAGGACCTGCGATGCGGTTAGACGATCACCTGGAGAGCATAAAAGGAATAGGCGAAAAGACGGCGGCGCATTTTAACAAGCTTGGGCTTTTCAGTGTGGGAAGCCTTTTGACTTATTATCCCAGAAGATATGACGATTTCAGGGAACCCACCGATATCTCCGCGCTTAAAGAAGGGGAGACGGGCGTGATATGTGCCTGTGTCTCTTTTGTTGCGCAGCCCAAAGCCGCGTCACGCATCAAAATCGTTACCTGTAAAGCATCGGATCCTTCCGGTGAGATAGAACTGGTCTGGTTCAACATGCCCTTTGTGAAATATGAATTAAAACCCGGATATCACTATGTTTTCCGCGGAAAAGTCACAAAAAAGGGCCGCTCGCTCACAATGGAGCAGGCAAAGATCTATAAGAGAGAGGATTATGCAAGGTTAAAAGGCACTTTGCAGCCTGTTTACCCGCTGACTTCAGGCCTCACGAACAACGCCGTGGTAAAGGCCATGAAGCAGTCGCTTGACCTTGCCGAGGACATCCCGGAATATATCCCGTCTTCCATCAGAAAACAGTATGATCTCATGAAAAAGAAATATGCACTCACCGAGATGCATTTTCCAAAATCCGAAGAGACCATGCTTGACGCAAGGCGGAGTCTCTGCTTTGAAGAGTTTTTTCTTTTCGGGCTTTTCATAAGGCAGATGGCGGTCGGAAGAGAAAGAGCGGAAAGCCACGCCGGGATAAGAGATACAGGCGCCTGCGAAAAGATCCTTAAAAGCCTCCCTTACAGCCTTACGGAAGACCAGATGAAGGCCGTAGAGTGCATTAAAAAGGATATCCTGAGCGGACATGTCATGGCAAGACTCATCCAGGGTGATGTGGGATCCGGAAAGACCATAGTTGCCGCGCTTGCAATGGCATTTGTTGCGTCATCCGGTCATCAGGCCGCGATAATGGCGCCGACGGAAGTGCTCGCAAAACAGCATTTCAACTCCATGAAGCCTTTATTTGACCTGCTTTCGCTTGACACCGTGCTTCTTACCGGAAGCATGACCGCGGCCGAGAAAAAAGAGATATACAAAAAAATAAAAGATCACGAAGGCGCTGATATCATCATAGGCACACATGCTTTGTTCCAGGAAAAAGTGGAATATGACGACCTCTGCCTTTGTGTGACTGATGAACAGCACAGATTTGGCGTGAAACAAAGAGAAGGTCTCGGGAAAAAAGGCGAAAAGCCTCACATTCTCGTAATGAGCGCTACACCCATCCCAAGGACACTTGCAATGATGCTGTATGGAGACATGGACATCTCACTTATCCGCAGCATGCCGAAAAACAGGATCAAAGTAAAAAACTGTGTTGTCGGCCCGCAGTACAGACCCACGGCGTATCAGTTCATAACGGAACAGGTAAGGCAGGGACACCAGGCATATATCATCTGTCCCATGGTGGACGCGGGAGATGCGGGATACGGTGAGAACGTGGAAGAGTATTCAAAAGCGCTCTCAGAGACCTTGGGCGATTCTATCGTTGTAGAAAAACTGCACGGGAAAATGAAGCCGAAAGACAAGGACCGGATCATGGAACGCTTTGCGAACAATGAGATAAATGTCCTTGTTTCTACAACTGTAGTAGAGGTCGGGATGAATGTCCCGAATGCGACCGTGATGATGATCGAAAACTCGGAACGCTTTGGCCTTGCACAGCTCCATCAGCTGAGAGGCCGTGTCGGAAGAGGTGACGCGCAGTCATACTGCATTTTCATGTACAGCGAAGCCTCGCAGGAAACACTTGAGAGACTCGAGATATTAAAGACCAGCAACGACGGATTTGAGATTGCAAACAAAGACCTTGAGCTGAGAGGCCCGGGAGACCTTTTCGGGATCAGGCAGTGCGGAGACATGTATTTCAAGATCGGAGACATCTACAACGACTCCGATGTTTTCAAGGAAGCCTACGAAGCGGCCGGAACTCTGTCCGACAGAGAGGTGTCCGATATCGTCGGTAAAATGTATGAAAGCTCCGCAAAAGAAGTGTTTAAATTTTTGGAAAACTATGGTACCATATAGGGGTATATAAAAAAATCTTTCAGGTCTTGTCATGCCCGAAAAAACTTATACAAATTCACAACTTTACAGCATAGCGGCCGACAACTACGAGCTGCTCAAAAATTTCTGCATGCTCCTTACAGACGAAGGCTATTGGAGCACCGCGGAACAGGTGCTGCAGATGAAGGCAGAGGAGATACTCGATATCTACCTTGAGAGCCTTCTTGTTTGCTTTGCGGCGTATTGCAACCGCCTCGATCCGGACGAAAAAGCTTTTATCGCGTCCATTTCCGCGACCTGCCGTGAACTCATAGAAAAATGCAGATCTAACGATGAACTGTTAAAGACCGCGGAGCGCTTTCAAAAGAACCCGCCGATCATATTACAGCTTCTTTCTCTTAGAGATGTCGAGAAAAATTCCGGCTATGCTTCACTTTTCTTTGATGCGCTGATAAACATCATGCTTTCCCTGGCATATCTTAACGGCCACAGGCAGACCATCGCGTCAAAGTATTTCGGCATGTATTTTGACAGGATCAGCGTTTTTCTTGCAAACGACAAAAACAAAAACCAGGCCGTCGACAATAAGTACATCTTCAAAAAGATGTGCCACGACGACCTTGAAAACGCTGCGGCGGACATCAGAAGATCCGAAGGCGATTTCGGAAAATACAAGATGATCCACCTTTTCTATACGAGTGAGCAACTGCGTCCCGTACAGGCGGCATCGGTTTCCGATGTCTATGTCGAGCGCAAAGGCAAAAAGCTGAACGGAAAAGTGCTTGAAGAGATTCCGAAGAGCGTATTTGTCCCACCTGAGATAAACGAAGTCCATCCCGCGGAAAAGAAAACCGAGAAAAACGACACAGACGCAAAGATACTTGAGACCGTGCATGACGCTGCGCTGAACGACTTGCTCGATGAGCTGAATTCTCTTGTCGGTCTTTCCGGCGTTAAAAACGAGATAAGATCTCTCATAAATCTCATCAAAGTCAGGAAGATGAGGGAACAGTACAAACTTCCCGAGATAGAGATGTCTTACCATATGGTGTTTACTGGAAGCCCGGGTACGGGTAAGACCACGGTCGCGAGGATCGTGGGAAAGATATACAGGGAACTTGGCATCCTGTCAAAGGGCACAGTTACGGAAACCGACAGATCGGGTCTCGTTGCGGGCTATGTCGGACAGACGGCGCTTAAGGTGCGGGAAGTCGTTGAAAAGAGCCTCGGCGGCGTACTTTTCATTGACGAAGCATATGCGCTCAATTCCTCATCCGGAAACGATTTCGGACAGGAAGCTCTCGATACTCTTGTGAAACTCATGGAAGACCACAGGAATGACCTTGTTGTCATCGTCGCGGGCTATACAGCTGAAATGCAGGAGTTCCTTAAAGCCAACACAGGCCTTGTTTCACGTTTCAACCGCTTTATCTTTTTCCCGGACTATTCCGACGACGAGCTGCTTTCGATCTTTGAAGGAATGGCTTCAAAGAACGGGTTTGTGCTCGATGAGGATGTGAGAGCGAGCCTCATGGGCTACCTTTCAAACATGGACGAAAAAGAAAGAAAAGAATTCGGAAATGCACGCGGCATAAGGAATCTTTTCGAGGCTATGATAGTCAATCAGGCGAACAGAGTTGTTTCTTCAGAGGTAAGATCGATGGAGCAGCTCACACGCTTCAAGATAGAGGATATTTCGTGGTGAAGAGCAAAGACTCACTTGTTTCGATAATCATGCCCGCTTACAATGAAGGCGCGCTGATAACCGGATCTGTCGAAACGGTAAAGAAAATACTTAAAGACAACGGGATAAATTACGAGTTCGTGCTGGTAGACGACGGTTCAAAGGACGACACGTGGCATCATCTTAAAGAACTGTCCGACCGGGACGAAAGAGTGCATTCCGTAAGACTGAGCCGCAATTTCGGAAAAGAAGCCGCGCTCTGCGCCGGGCTTGACGAGGCAAACGGTGACGCGGTGGTCGTCATAGATTCCGACCTCCAGCATCCTCCGGAACTTATACCGGAATTTGTGCGCATCTGGCGGGATGAGGATGTGGACGTCGTTGAAGGAGTAAAAGCCGACAGAGGACACGAAAAAGGCTCGTACAAGCTTTCGGCAAACCTTTTTTACAACATCCTTTTAAAGGTCACTCATATAGATCTGCGTAATGCCTCCGATTTCAAGCTTCTTGACAGAAAAGTCGTTGAAGCGATGAAGGAGATGCCCGAAAAGATCACGTTTTTCAGGGGTATGTCTGCATGGGTAGGATATGAGAGAAGGCAGGTGCCCTTTGAAGTCAGGGATAGAGCTGAAGGAAAGTCAAAGTGGACGTTAAAGTCGCTTTTCAATCTGGCTGTCACTTCACTCACCTCATATTCGTCGGCCCCGCTGAAGCTAATAATATGGCTCGGAACCATAATGTTCATGGTTTCCGTGGTCGTCGGGATACAGACTCTCGTAAAATATTTTATGGGAAATTCCATGGAAGGATTCCCTACGGTCATCCTGCTGATCCTTTTTTCGGGATCGATCATCATGATCTGTCTGGGCTTCATCGGCCTTTACCTTGACAGGATATATCACGAGATCAAGGGGCGCCCGAGGTACATAATTTCAAAAAGACTTAACTGATCTTAAGGGGTTTTTATGCTTGGCATTTTATATCTCATGATATGCATAGCCGTGGGAAGCGCGTTCTGCGGCATATTTTTTCCGAATCTCAGAAAACTCACCGATATCCCGAAAGGCGACGGGACTATGATAACGCTCCCTCGCTATTTTGTGATGCTTCCGGCATGGTTCCTCACAGGAACGCTTTTTGTCACATGGACAGTCTACCTTTCCGCATATATCTTTAAGGGTGCCGAAAAGCCGCTCATTTTCGGAGACAGCATCGGAATGTCTCTTGGTGCGGTGTTTTTCGGACTTTGGCTTCTTTTTGGTGTCTTAAGGAAAGAAGAAAAAAAAGACGGTCTTAACCTCAAGGAATTCTTTTTTTCCGGGAACGTATGGTACAATGCTTTTTCGGCTTTCACAATCCTTTTTGTCGGATATCTCATGTATCTCACGTTCAATGTGAGCGGGAGAGAGCTGAATGTAGGTATTTCAGTATTTTCGGACTTTGCGCCGCATATGGGGATGATCCGTTCGTTCTCGGTGAGTGACAATTTCCCCACTCAGTATGCTCATTTTGCGGGAGAGGACATAAAATACCATTTCATGTTCCAGTTCCTTGCCGGAAACCTTGAGTTTCTTGGGTTAAGGATCGATCATGCGTTCAATGTCCCGAGTATCATCTCGATGGTCTCGGTATATCATCTTTTGTTCGTTCTGACGATGCATCTGTTGAAGTCCCGCCTTACCGCATGGCTCGGGGCGCTGTTTTTCACGTTCCGCAGCTCCTTTTCGGTTTTCCGTTACATGGCGGAATACAGAGGAAAAGACGTATTCAAGATGCTCCGCGAGAACACGCAGTTTCTTGCCTATACGACACACGAGGACTGGGGACTCTGGAATCTCAACGTATACTGCAATCAGCGACATCTGTGCTTCGGCATAACTGCGATCCTTCTTGCGATACTTCTGTTTTTACCGTATCTCACGGATTCGTTCAAAACTCTTGAAAAGGTTGAGAAAGGGCAGAGATTCGGAAAGATAAGAACGCTCTTTTTCTGCAAGGAAGCTTTCTGGGTACTCGACGTAAAGGCAAGTATCGGTGCGGGACTCTTTCTGGGCTCTCTTGCGTTTTTCCATGGGTCCGCACTCATCGCTGCGATCGCGATGCTGTTCTTTATGGCGGCATTCAGCAGGTTCAAGATCGACTACCTGATAACTGCGCTGATCGCTATGGGAATGTCCTTCCTTCAGACGAACTTTTTCATGGATGACGGAGGGATCGGGGTTAAATACCAATTCGGGTTTATTGCGGAAAACACAACTCCTTCCGGAGTCGTCGGATATATCTTCGCGCTCACGGGAATAGTGCTTTTGCTGACTCTCCTCGGCGCCTGTCTCACGAAGGGCGCTGTGAGATATATGTGTTTTGTGTTCGCGGTGCCTTTTATCATGTCGTTCACGCTCGCGGTGACGGATGATGTTACCGTTAACCACAAATGGGTGATGATATCGCTGATGCTCCTTTCCATGTACGCGGCGCATTTCGTCACATATCTGCTTAAGGAAAAAGCGGTGCTCCAGCGCGTTCTTGCGGTGATACTCATCATCTGCATGACGGCTACGGGCTTTTATGAATTCACGATCGTTCAGAAAAAGAACGAGAACTACATAAAACTTAACCTCGACGATCCTGTTACCATGTGGATCGAAGAGAACGCAACGACAGAAGACATGTTCCTCACAAGCTGGTACAGCCTGAGCAATGTTGTTATGGGCGGCGCGATGCTTTACTACGGATGGCCTTATTACGCATGGTCTGCGGGATATGACACAAACTACAGAGGTCAGCAGGTGGCTCTTATGTATGAAGCCTCCTCGCCTGTGGAGCTCAGCTATCTTGTCGCGAAAAACAAGATAGACTATATCATCGTGGACAACGATGTAAGGACAAATTCGGAATATGACGTCCGGGAAGATGTGATCGAAGAGACGTTTAAAGAAGTATTTTCACAGGGCGAAGGGGACTGGCAGTTCCGCATATTTGACACTCACCAGCCCTTGGACGATTGAGGGAGGAAAACAAAATGAGCAGGCTTTACATAGTGATCCCCGCATACAATGAGCGGGACAATATTGAAAATGTGGTTAACGACTGGTATCCGGTCGCGGTAAAATACGGTACGGATTCGAGACTCGTTGTCGTAAATGACGGAAGTAAGGACGATACATACGAGATCTTACAGAAACTCGCTGCCGACAGACCGCAGATGATCGCGCTCACAAAGCCAAACGGCGGACACGGTGCGACCATCCTGTACGGATATGACTATGCGATAAAAGAGGGTGCGGATTTCATTTTCCAGACTGATTCCGACGGTCAGACGCTTCCTTCGGAATTTGACGATTTCTGGAAGCTTAAAGACGAGTATGACATGGTCATAGGTCACCGCAAGGGCAGACAGGACGGCTTTTCACGCATTCTCGTCACAAAGACCCTGAAGCTTGTATGCCGCCTGTGTTTCCATGTTACCGTAACGGACGCGAACACGCCATTCAGACTCATGAAGGCCGAGAGCCTTAAGAAGGAGATAGGCTTCATCCCGAAGGATTACAATCTTTCAAATGTCATCATTTCCGTGCTTTTTATCAAAAAGGGTTACAAGGTGAAGTTCCTTCCCATCACCTTCAGACCTCGTCAGGGCGGAGTGAACTCGATAAACATGAAAAAGATCATAAAGATCGGACAGAAAGCGCTGAAGGATTTTGCCGGCATCAACAAGATCATCAAAGAGAGCATGAAAAAATAAATTGCTTTTTGATTTATTGTTGAAATTTATTATGTAATATTATAAAATAACAGGAAGTTAACGGATGAGAGTCATAGCAGGTGAAAAAAGGCATCTTCTCCTGAAGTGTTTGCCGGGTGACAAGGTAAGACCCACCACGGATATCACAAAGGAGACGCTCTTTAATATCTTAAATCCATATATTCCGGGCTGTTCATTCCTGGATCTTTTTTCGGGAACGGGTGCCATTGGGATAGAAGCGATGAGCCGCGGCGCAGAAAATGTTGTATTTGTCGACAATGCGCGTGATTCGCTTTCCTGCATTAAGGACAATCTGAAGCACACGGGGCTTATCGATGACGCGAGGATCATTGCAAACGATGCGGTCTCTGCGCTTGTCATCCTTGAGGGTGAGAAAAAAGCGTTTGATGTGATCTTTATGGATCCGCCTTATGACAATGAACTTGAAAAACGCGTGCTTGAGAGGCTTTCGGGTTCCGTGCTCGTTAATGATGATACTGTCATAGTCGTTGAGGCTTCCAAAAAGACGGATATGTCATATCTTCCGGACCTTGGATTTTCTGTGTTCAAGGAAAAGGATTACAAAAACAACAAGCATGTTTTCATAAGAAAGAGAGAAGCTTAAAACGTGAAAAAGGGAATATATCCCGGAAGCTTCGATCCGGTGACGCTGGGGCATCTTGATATAATCATGCGCGCCTCAAAGCTTGCGGACGAGCTTATAGTGGGAGTTTTGGTAAATAAATCAAAGCAATCGCTCTTTACTCTAGACGAGAGGGTGGAGCTTTTAAAAAGGGTAACAAAGAACATGCCTAACGTCACTATAAAGTCGTTTGACGGACTTCTTGTGGATTTTGCAGAAGAGGAAAAGGCGGATTTCATTGTGAGGGGCTTGAGGGCCGTTACGGACTTTGAGTACGAGATACAGCTTGCCCACACAAATCACAGGATGAGGCCCGAGGTGGATACGGTCTTCCTCACGACAACACTGCAGTATTCGTTCGTAAGCTCGAGCCTTGTGCGTGAGATCGCGTCCTACGGCGGCGATATTTCGGCATTTGTTCCTGAATGCATAGAAGAAGACATATACAAAAAATATGGTTTCAATAAATAATTTTAAAGACGTGTGAACGTCCGGGAGGGTCTAAAAGATGGGTTCCAAGAGAATTGAACAGTCTATCGAGGATATTTATGAGTATATCGAGGGCTGCAAGCCGAAGGGTTTCAGCGGCACGCAGGTCATCGTGGTAAAGGAAGAGATTTATGATCTTCTTGATGAGATGAAGTTAAAGATCCCGGATGAGATCAATCGCTGCAACAAGCTTCTTGAGAGAAGGGACGAGATCATCAAGGAAGCTGAGGGCAAGGCTCAAAAGATCATCGAGGACGCAAGGCTCAAGGCTGAGGCAATGGTGCATGACTCTGAGATAATGAGGCAGGCATATCTTCAGGCAAATGAGTTTATTTCGCGCGCAAACGCACAGGCTGACGAGACTGTGAACAATGCAAATTTCCAGGCGGAATCCATAAGGAGCGGGTCGCTTGATTATGCCGATGCCATGCTCGCGCAGATCGAGGGTATCCTTCAGCGTTCGTACAATGAGACGAAGGCAAAGACTGAGGAGCTTCTTGATGCTCTGTACCAGAATCTGGACACTGTGATCGCAAACAGGAAGGAGCTTTTACAGGAGATCAACGGGGAAACGCAGGGGGCTGATACCGCGGCGGTTCCGGATGATTACAGTTTTACGTCTGATGGGGAAAATGAGGAGGATGAGGATGATTTTTCGCCGAATCCAGACTCGTTTTTGAAGAATATAGAGTAAGGAATATAGTAAAACGCTCCCGTGTGGGGGCGTTTTTTTCGTGATACACAACACTGTGGCTGGCCGTCCTGCGCGGTCTGTGCGCTCGTGAGCATTTGGACTCCCTCGTGCTGAACGTGTGTTATAAAGGGAACGTGATCAGCACTCGGTCATAGAATGCTCGCGAGGCACAGAACCGCTCCGGCCGGGAGCACAGGTTGTTTCTCACGATGGAAAAACGGGTTGGTCGCTAGGATAATAAAATGTTCATTTGTCTGGAATGAGTTGTAGGCAGAAAAAGAAAAACCATCTCTCTGTTACGTCCGGTGGGTTTCAGTAACTCCACTATCGAACAGATTAAAGATGGTTACATAGGCAATATAGCATACGGAAAACAATAGGATAACCAAAGTTAAGTGGGGGACAGCTTTAGTGGGGTCCGTTAGTGGGGGCTGCCCGTGGGGTTAGTCCGTGGGGGCTGTGATATTTTTTTCATCAAAAAAGGGAAGGATAATCGCATTGTCCTTACTTAACAAGAAATATCGTATAATAGTACAAAGGCTTTGCACTATTTTTTGAAAAACTCAACTGTTAAACCCCCGGATTTTTGATGCTTTTTCATATTTTTCCGGTTCTTTACCAATGGATTCCGTTTCTGTCAAAGGCAGCTAAAATGCATATAACAAGTTACCCTTCGGTTTGAAACATGAAATTCCGAAGAGAATATCAATAATCCACGAAAAGAGAAATATAACATTGACAAAGAATTTTTTTCACGATAGAATTTTTATATTGTGACAATTGTATTGGGAGATGCCGGAAGATTTATATTGTGTCTTCGGCATTTAACCGAAGGGCATATCAAGGAGGTAGAGTCTATGAGTAAAGAACAGTTTATCAGAGCTAACAGACAGGCGTTCGGGATTAACTGCGCCGTACTGGTAGTTGCTACAATACTTATGCTCTTTCAGGGGCTTAAGACCGGCTTTAATTATGTTGTGATCGTCGAAATGGTGGCAGCGGCGTTATGCTTTGTATCATTTTTCTTCGGAATGACGAAGGGACGCGACAACAAGCTCGGTATTATTTTCATACTTACCGGTGCAGCTATGGTATACATTGTCATCATGCTGGTCCAGAACGATCTTATTTACTATGCATACGGTGTTCCGATCCTGATCTCCTGCATCGTATATATGAACCCCAAGGTAGCCATGATAGGCTCCTGTGAGCTGTTTTTTGCATATGTCATCGTATTCATCCGTACCATCGCCGGCGGTAACGGCGATCTGAAAGTACTTATCATAGATACGGCAACCCTGATACTTTGCCTGGTATCGTCCAACCTTGTAATCAGACTGCTTAAGCAGATCACCGATGAGAACCGTATCGCGATCGAGTCATCAATGGAAGAGCAGAAACAGGTTTCCGACAGGATACTCAGCACCGCTTCCGATATCACTGAGCTCTACCGCGAAGTGGACGTGCAGATGGAATCGCTTAAAAATATCTTAAACGGCAACAGCCAGGCAATGGAGCAGATCGCCTCCAGCACCGATAATACCGCACAGGCTATTACCGTTCAGGCGGAAATGTGCCAGAACATTACCAACGAGACCGAAGCTACCAGAAAGAGCAAGGATGAGATGGTCGAGGCTACAAGGACTGCCAAGGATATCATTGTTGAAGGCAATGCAGTTCTGAACAAACTGAAGGAGAAATCCGCTGCGGTTGAGACGGAGGGCAGAGAGACAATGTCCGCAACTTCTGTTGTTACCGGCAAGATCAGCGATGTACAGCAGATATTGGGATCTATCCTTTCCATTTCCCATCAGACCAATCTTCTTGCGCTTAATGCTTCTATAGAGGCGGCCAGAGCAGGAGATGCCGGACGCGGATTCGCGGTTGTTGCCGAGGAGATCAGAAATCTTTCCGAGCAGACCAACGAAGCATCCAACAAGATCACCGATATCATCAATGAACTTACGGACAATATCGACCTGACGATATCCAGTATTGGAAGGACCATGGATTCCGTAAAAGAACAGAATGAAATGATCGTTACCACAGGAGAGCGTTTTGACGCGATCAACGCCAATGTAACCGCACTTATCGATATATTTGCAGGACTTGAGGACGGCGTGAACAAGATCACAAGATCAACAACAGAGATCAACGACAGCATTACAAACCTTTCCTCAGGCAGCGAAGAGGTTGCCTCACTGTCAGGTGAAGGCGCGTCCGCAGCAGCCGAGGCTGTAAAGGCCTGTGATACGCTTGACGATATGCTTGCTAAGATCCGTAAGGCAGTTAACAGCCTGTCGGCGTGAGAGAAAGTGTTATACTCCCATTTTTGACAGTTCAAAGATAATAAAAGTGCCATCATCCCTTGATATATAAGGGCTGTGGCACTTTTGTCCTTCGTTGTGGTCTATAGTAATTTTTTATCCTTGCTTATTTTTTCAATGGATTTCATTTTGCTCTTGCTGATGAACTGCCAGTCGGTACGGAAACCGCATGCCTGATGTAGCGCATCTGTCAACGCAGTTCTCTGGTAAAGTGGAATGAAACCTTGTTCTTCAATCTCGGCGAAATTCATTTCCCTATCCGCCTGCAAAAACCTTTCGCTTATCAAAATCGAGCTGCCTATCGGCATGGAAAGAAATCTGTACCCTCTTTTGAGTCTGTTCATCTGTATAAAACGAAAAAGTTGACGAAAAAAGTAAGGCCTGTCCAGTCCTCGACCTCATACCCATTAGGGACAATATGTCAAGATTAACGGCGAGCCGTGCAATAAGGAACATCAATGAGCGTGAATGGACGGACATTAGTTTATATGATCACCGGGGAACGGGCTATATCTCGAACGAACGTGTTTATGCCGTATTTTTGGGAGCGGATGAGTGAATAGAGGTCGGCTGCGTAGTGGTCTTTCCGGGTGAGGGAATCGGTGTTGAGGTCGTGATCCGCGGGTTTTGTTATTATGGGAATGAGTGATCGGTCCTGCAAGGTCTTAAGCATATGTGAGGACTCGCGTTTAAGTGCCAGGAGGCGGGCGGCTTTGGGAGATGTGCGGTCTTCGGGGCGGATATTGAGGAGCATGTGAATAAGGACACGGGAATATGTGGCGGCCGTCTGCTGTTTATGGCAGAGGGTCGTTTTCATTTCTTCAAAGCCGGTTGTAGTGGGAAACAGTTTTAAAATGCGGTTTGCTATGTCTTTGTCGCTTCCGAGGTATTCGGAAAGGGAAGCGGCGGTCTCTTTTAGGAGCGCGGTGCACACGGGAAGTGAAAGGTCTTCGGGAAATATGGGAAGGCCTTCGTTTTTTTCTCCGGATTCGCGTAAGCTTTTACGGATAAAGGATGACGACGTAAAAACGGAGCCGTCTTCGGCAGTGAAGGTGGCTGCGGAATCGTGCATGGCACCGTAACGTGCGGTGGTCAAAGGTGTGATGGAGCATTCGAGTCTTAAAAGAGCGCGGACATATTCTATCCCGAGTGTGTCGTTGGGATTTGAAAACAGATTGGGTGAGATCTCAGGATGGTCTTTTATGGCTTCTGACAGGGCGGCAGGGTAGGAAAGGCCGTTTTTCTGCAAGGTACGGACTTTTTCTTTGAAATCTACGGGCTCGTTTTCGAGAAATGACGCGGCCTTTTTTATTTTTTCAATATTCCCCGATTCGCTTCCGAAAACGAGGTAGTCGACCGATGCGAGAGAAGATGCAAGAGATACTCCGCCGAACGCAAAATCGGGGGCGGAGGAAGTTGCATATACAGTGGGAAGCTCAAATACGGCATCAAAGCCGTTTTCGACGGCCGTGCGCGCGCGGGTGAATTTGTCAAATATGGCCGGTTCTCCGCGCTGCGTGAAATCGCCGCTCATTATCGCGATCAAAAAATCCACTCCGCTTTTTCTTGCGAAGTCCGCGAGAAACCTGTGCCCGTTGTGAAAAGGATTGAATTCCGCTATTACAGCCGCTGTTTTCATGTTTCTTTACCCAAGTTCAAAAAATGTAAGTGTTTACATGGAGTTTTCGAAAGCGAAAAATCTTCTTGTCTAAACGAAATAATTATAATATAATCATACCAAATGCGCAAACAAATAATAAGCGCTTATCGAAAGGAGACTTATCATGAGTTTTATCGAGGGCATCAAGGAAAGAGCAAGAAAGGACCTCAAGACCATCGTGCTTCCCGAGACGGAAGACAGAAGAGTCATGGAGGCTGCTGCCATCACACTTAAGGAAGGCAATGCGAACATCATTCTCGTAGGTTCCGACGAGGAGATCGAAAAGACTGCGCAGGGTCTTGACATTTCAAAGGCTACACGCATCGATCCCAAAAAGACCGATAAATTACAGAGCTATATCGACAAGCTTGTCGAGCTTCGTCAGGCAAAGGGAATGACTCCCGAAAAGGCTGAGGAGTCGCTCACCACAGATTACACCACATTCGCTGTAATGATGGTAAAGATGGGAGATGCTGACGGTGTTGTATCCGGCGCATGCCATTCCACCGCAAACACGCTCCGTCCCTGCCTTCAGATCTTAAAGACAGCACCCGGCACAAAGCTTGTATCCGCATTCTTCATCATGGTTGTTCCGGATTGCGAATTCGGTGAGAACGGCACATTCGTATTTGCCGATTGCGGACTTGTTCAGAATCCTACTTCCGAAGAACTCGCAGCCATCGCAGGAAGCAGCGCAAAGTCCTTCGAGGCTCTTGTAGGAAAGCCTGCAAAGGTAGCTCTCCTTTCACATTCTTCAAAGGGTTCCGCAAAGCATGCTGATATCGACAAGGTTACCGCAGCAGTTGAGATCGCAAAGAAGGATTATCCTGAATTTGAGATCGACGGCGAGCTTCAGCTCGATGCAGCCATTGTTCCTTCCGTAGGCGCTTCAAAGGCTCCCGGAAGCAGCGTCGCAGGTCATGCCAACACACTCATCTTCCCTGATCTTGACGCAGGAAACATCGGCTACAAGCTTGTTCAGCGTCTTGCAAAGGCAGAAGCATACGGACCTATGACACAGGGTATCGCAGCTCCCGTAAACGATCTTTCACGCGGATGCTTTACCGAGGATATCGTGGGCGTTGTTGCGATCACAGCCGTTCAGGCACAGAACAAGTGATATTAAAGGCATAAAACAAATTATCCAGGAGAAAAATACATGAAGATATTGGTTTTAAACTGCGGAAGCTCATCTTTAAAATATCAGCTCATCGATATGGAAAATGAGTCTGTACTCGCAAAAGGCATCTGCGAAAAGATCGGAATGGACGGTTCCATGATCTCGCACAACCCCAGCGGCAAAGAGGGCTTTAAGAATAGACAGGAAGCAATGCCTGATCACAAGGCAGCTGTAAAGCTCGTTATCGACGCCCTTCTTGACAAGGAAGTCGGAGTTATCTCCGACATGAAGGAGATCGATGCGGTAGGTCACCGTGTTCTCCACGGCGGTAAGTATTATTCCGAATCCATCGTTGTTAATGAGGATGTTAAGCGCGTTATCAGAGAGTGCTTCGACCTCGGACCTCTCCACAATCCCGCGAACCTCATCGGTATCGAAGCCTGCGAGGCACTTATGCCTGAAACTCCTCAGGTTGCCGTTTTCGACACAGCATTCCATCAGACAATGCCCCAGAAGGCATTTATGTATGCGCTTCCTTACGAATACTATGAGAAGTATGCGATCAGAAAATACGGTTTCCACGGCACAAGCCACAGATTCGTATCCGCCCGCACCATCGACTTCCTCGGACTTGACAAAAACAATTCCAAGGTAATCGTATGCCATCTCGGAAACGGCGCATCTCTTTCCGCAGTACAAAACGGAAAATGCGTTGACACCTCCATGGGCCTTACGCCCCTTGAAGGCCTTGTTATGGGAACAAGAAGCGGAGACCTCGATCCCGCTGTTGTACAGTATATCGCAAACAAAGAGAACAGAAGCGTTGACGATGTTTTAAACATCCTCAACAAGAAATCCGGTGTGCTCGGTATCTCTGGCGTATCCAGCGATTTCCGTGATCTTGATGCCGCAGCCACAAGCGGAAACGAGAGAGCAAAGGCTGCGCTCGACATGTTCGTATACAGGATCGTTAAATACATCGGAAGCTATGCCGCTGCCATGAACGGTGTTGATGCTATCGCGTTCACTGCAGGCATCGGCGAGAACGACAGCAAAGTACGTGCGGCTATCTGCTCATATCTCGGCTATCTCGGCGTTAAGATCGATGAGGAGCAGAACAAGCTCCGCGGCAAGGAAAACGTTATCTCTGCACCCGATTCAAAGGTAAAGGTTGCCGTCATCCCCACAAACGAAGAGCTTGCTATCGCAAGAGAGACACTTGCGCTCATCTGATGAAATTTGCCAACAATTTTTTGTTGACAAACCCTTGCTCGATAAGTATAATAATAAATCGTGATTTTATGCTTTGAGGTCACTCATGCTTATTTCATTATCGGAGATCATGAATCTTCCCAATACCGAAAAGCACTTTGTCTGTGTGTATTCGCCCGACGAAGTCGAGGTATCGGGAGAAACGTATCGGATCACAAAAAAAGACGATGTCAAAGTAACCGTAAAGAACAACGGTGGAAGGAAGCTTCTGATAAAAGCGGAGACTGACGTAAGTTTTTCGGCCCCCTGCAGCAGATGTCTTAAGCCGCAGACGGTGGACATCCCGGTGCGTTTTGAAAATGAGATCGACATGAAGCTTTCGGCCGAAGAGCGGTCACAAAACTTAGACGAAACAGAGTATATTAACGGATATGATCTTGACGTTGACCGGCTGGTCACCGAAGAGATCCTGCTGGGATTCCCGATGAAGGTTTTGTGTGATCAGGCGTGCAAAGGTATTTGCAGCATCTGCGGCGCCGACCTTAATCTTGGTGAATGCGGTTGCGACCGTACAGAGCTCGATCCGCGAATGGCTGTTATCCGGGAATTTTACAAAAAGAAGCAATAAGGAGGTGTAAAAAATGGGAGCAATCTGTCCGAAGAACAAATCTTCAAAGGCAAGAAGAGACAGTCGCAGAGCAAACTGGAAGATGACTGCGCCTAACCTTGTAAAGTGCAGCGAGTGCGGAGCACTTATGATGCCTCACAGAGTATGCAAGAAATGCGGTTCTTACAACAAGAAAGAGATCATCAAGGTTGACTGATAAGAATTAAAAAATATGCGTTTCCGTTTTTGGCGGAAACGCTTATTTTTTTCTTTTTGTTTACAGCTGTTTTAGTAAAAACAAGGCGTAGTCCGCAAGGCTTCCTTTCATGTCGGAGATTTCCGCGTACAATTCTTTTGAAGAGTAGGTCTCTTTAAAAAGCTTTATGCCGTTTTCACCGCAGTAGTCAGCCATTTCCCTGGGTACGGGAACGAAATCGCCCGTTTTTTTGATGTATGCATCCTCTTTTTTGCATTTCTTAAGGTTTTCTTTTGCCATCCCGGAAACAACGGAGGAATGCATAGCATACCCTTTGTCGATCACAAAGGTATAGTTTTTGTAGTCGCTGAAAAAATATTTAAGTTCCTTTTTTACAAGGCTTACCACGAGCTCTGAGCTGTGTTCTCCGTTGTTTATCCAGAACATCCCCGTATTAGCTTCAAAAGGGGCCGCAAACAGCGGACGGTCAAAAAGAAATGAGAGTTCATAATCGTTTGTGTCGATATGAGGGGAGAGGATACCCTTTGAGACATCCTCGATACCCGAACGCTCAAAGATGCAGGAAAGGCCCACGAGGTCGTCATGATTATGCAGAAGCATCGAATGCATGAGAGCGTCTGCCTTTTCGATCACATCCGGTCTTTTTGTCACTTCGGCAAGCCTTGAGATGCCGGCATATTCCGCGTAGACTTCAGTGAGTTCTTCTCCTGTGAACCTGTCGGAACGCATGAATCCTGCCGCTTTTTCCACGTTCACCTGTTTCAGGTTTTCAAGCTCGAGATATTTTTTTACGCGCTTTGTGGTGGTATAGAGGTCGAGAGTGTTTTCGGGGACGATCTCATACAATATCGCATGGCGTTTGAATTTTCTGTTGAGATACGGTACGTCAAAAGTCGTGCCGTTATAGGAAACGAGAAGAGTGCCGGGCTTGAGGAAGCTGCGGAAAGTGTTCACGATTTCTTTTTCTTCGGAATAGTTGTCCGCAAAAAGCTGTGTGAGAACGCATTTGTCGTTTTCATTCATCATCATGCCTATCAGATAAACATAGGATGACTGCGCCGAAAGCCCCGTCGTTTCAATATCGAACAGAATGACATTTTCCGGGATATTTTTGTTTTTTTCGGTTTTTATGATCTTCATAGTGATATTTTAGCATTCTTTTGTATTTTTGTCTTTAAAAATACCCACAGTTTTGATAAAATATATCAATGCAAATATTTTTTTCAGGTGAGTTGACATGTGGCAGACAGAGATCCTCGGGATCACATTCATAAAGATCTTTTATTGTTTTTTCATCTATTGCTTTATCGGATGGGTATGGGAAACGATGTTTGTTTCCGTAAAAGAAGGAAAGCTAGCAAACCGCGGATTCCTCACGGGACCTGTGATACCGATCTACGGAGTTGCGGCGACGACCATGCTGATCGCGTTTTTCAATTCCTTCATGAAACCGTATGTGACGCAAGAAGGCGTGAAGTCTTTTGTAATAATATTTGTGATGGGCGCCGTGCTCGCATCGGTCGTGGAATATGTCACGAGTTACGTGATGGAAAAGTTTTTCAAGGTAAAGCTGTGGGACTATTCGGAATTCCCGCTCAACATACAAGGGCGTGTGTGCCTGTTCCCTTCGCTTTTCTGGGGACTCATGGCGATCGTTCTGGTAAAAGGCCTGCATCCGCTGCTGCTTAAAAGGATCGAGAGATTCCCCGAAAGACCCGCTGAGATCGTGGGCTATGTCATAATCGGCATATTTCTCTTTGACCTTGTGAGCACGATAATCGCGACTGCGGAACTCAGCAAAAAGATCACGGCTATCGTAAAGATAAAAGAAGGACTTGGCACATTGTCCAGAAATTACTATGATTTCAGCGCTAAGACCAAGACCGGATTTAAGGAAAAATACGGAGAGACACCCATCGGAGACGTTGTTGAACACGCGTTTGACAGAGTTGACGCAACCATAGCGTTCATGCTCCAGGGGATGGAAAACAAGAAAAAAGAATACGGAAAGAACATTCAGCAGAACATAGAAAAAGTGGATTCCGTGCTTGCAGAAAACAAAGAACGGAACGACAGGATCTTTAACGAAGGAAAGACCAGGATATTGAAGGTCTTAAAGGGCGTGAGAAAGTTCCAGCAGTATACCGCGCGAAGAATACGCGATGCCTTCCCCAGGATCAAATATGCGAGAGGGCGCGGTGACGCCGCGATGATCCTCGACGCTTACATCGAAGAAGAAAAAGAAGAACACAAAAAGAACGGACACGAACACGACGGGAAAAAGAGAAACAAGAACTGAGTGTAAAGGAGCCGGCCTATGATCATTACATCAGTATGCAGACATTGCGGAAAGATTTTTCAGTCTGTCGATCGCAGATTCTGCTGTGATGCCTGCAAAGACATCGACAATGAACTGTTTGACAAGATACGTGACTATCTGAGACAGTTCCCTAACAGCAATGCGATCCAGATAGCCGAAGGCCTCGGGATAGAGACCATGGAGGTCGTGAGCTATATTGACGAAGGCAGGCTTGTTGCAAGCCCTCCGGGAGTATTCAAACAAATCTAGTTCAAGGAGACATTATGATTTCCTATATTGAGGGTCGGGTTATCAAGATATATGAGGATTCACTTGTTGTGCTTACGGAAGCGGGGATCGGCTTCAGGGTTTTTGTGCCGAGACAGGTGCTTAGGGAAGTAAACTCCATCGGTCACGAGATCTATCTGAACACGTATTTTCAGGTAAAAGAGGATCAGATGGCGCTTTACGGCTTCCTTGAGGACAGTGAGCTCGACTGCTTCAACGCACTCCTGAATGTGAGCGGAGTGGGGCCGAAGCTTGCCATGGCAGTGCTTTCCACGCTTTCCGTCGAGGATATCTCTTTTGCCATAATCTCAGGCGACGCAAAAACTATTTCCACAGCGCCCGGAGTGGGCAGAAAAATGGCCGAAAAGATCATTGTAGAGCTTAAGGACAGCTTCGAAAAGCGGATGGAGAGAAGAACGGAAGCCACACTTCCTGATGTTGAGCGCTTTGAAGGAGCAAGAGACGAATATGAGGCTATGTGCCTTGAGGCCGCCCAGGCTCTCACAGCTCTTGGAGCTTCCATGACCGATGCGCTCAAAGCCGTCCGATCAGTGCCCGTTACAGAAGACATGACCAGTGACTATCTGATAAGAGAGGCACTTAAGAACATTTAAGTCGAAAGGACATTTTCACTTTGGCTAAAAGGATAATCACCACCGACCTCACCGAAGAGGACAAAAAAATAGAGGGGAGCCTCCGTCCCCATACTTTTAACGAATACATTGGACAGGAAAAAGCAAAGGAAACGCTCAAAGTCTATATAGAAGCCGCAAAAAACAGAGGAGAGGTGCTTGACCACGTACTGTTTTTCGGACCTCCCGGACTTGGAAAAACTACACTTGCCGGGATCATCGCAAACGAGATGGGAGCAAAGATAAAGATCACCACCGGTCCCGCCATCGAAAAGCCCATCGATATGGCTGCGATCCTCACAAAGCTGAATCCCGGAGACATACTTTTTGTCGATGAGATACACAGGCTGAACCGTCAGGTGGAAGAACTGCTTTACCCGGCAATGGAGGACTTTGCGCTCGATATCATGTTTGACAAGGGGCTTGCCGCAAGCTCAAAAAGGATCGAGCTTCCAAAGTTCACACTGATAGGCGCGACCACAAGAGCAGGAATGCTTTCGGAGCCGCTCCGTGACCGGTTTGGCGTGGTGAGCAGGCTTGAATATTACACAACAAAAGAATTAAAGAGCATAATACTACGGAGCGCCATGGTGCTTTCGGTCGAGATAGACGACGGAGGCGCCGAGGAACTTGCAAAGCGTTCAAGAGGCACACCGAGACTCGCAAACAGGCTCTTAAAACGCGTAAGGGACTACGCCCAGGTAAAATATGACAATGTCATCACAAAAGATGTCGCGGATCATGCGCTTGACATTCTTGAGGTGGATTCGCTCGGACTCGATCACACCGACAGAAAGATACTAAACTGCATGATCAACACCTTTGAAGGAAGACCTGTCGGGATAGAAGCAATCGCGACCACGATAGGCGAAGATCCCGGCACCATCGAAGAGGTTTACGAACCTTATCTCGTTCAGATAGGACTCATACTTCGCACCCAGCGCGGCCGTGTCGCGGGAAGAGAAGCCTACAGGCATCTCGGACTTCCCGTGCCGGAAAGCGTACTGTAAGGACAGGTATTTATCAATTAACGGGGGTTTCATATGAACAAGAAAAACGGCACAACTGTACTGATCGGCGGAAAGACCTACAACATCGCAGGATACGAGGATGTCGATTATCTTCAGAAGATCGCGACCTACATCAACCAAAGGAGCGAGGAACTGAAAAGCGGACTCGGGCATAACATCATAAACGATGCCGAAAAGAATGTGCTCATTCAGATAAATCTCGCAGATGACTATCTTAAGCTGAAAGCCCAGCAGGAGCTTAATTCCAGTGATGCTGACGACAGATCGAAAGAAATGTCACAGCTGAAGCGTGACAATGTCGCGATGCAGACAAAGCTCGAGGCTGCGGAAAACCAGATAAAGACCCTTACACATGAAAACAACGAGCTCCAGAAAAAGATCATAAGACTTGAGACCGAACTCAGCCTCAAGCAGGAACCTTCCGGAGCAAGGAAGGGTAAATAATGAGCTTTTGTAAAGACAGAAAACCTGAAGTTTTGTCCCCCTGCGGAAGCATTGAGGCGCTAAAAGGCGCTGTCAATTCCGGGGCGGATGCGGTGTATATCGGTGGCAGAAAGTTCGGCGCGCGCGCCTATGCGGATAATCCCGAAAGGGACGTGCTCCTTGATGCCATCGATTTTGTGCATCTTAACGGTAAAAAAATATATATGACCGTGAACACGCTCCTTAAAGAGGATGAGCTTGAAAAAGAACTTTATCCCGAACTTCTCCCGTATTACGAGAGAGGTCTTGATGCTGTGATCGTGCAGGACATCGGAGTCATGGACTTTATAAGGAACGCGTTTCCGGATCTGCACATACATGCGAGCACGCAGCTCACGATAACAGGCTCTTACGGAGCGGAATTCCTTAAAAAACATTTTGGGATAACGAGAGTCGTTCCGGCAAGGGAACTCAGTCTTTCGGAGATAAAGAGCTTAAGGGAAGAGACTGATCTCGAGCTTGAGTGCTTTGTTCACGGAGCGCTCTGTTACAGCTATTCCGGGCAGTGCCTCATGAGCTCTATGATCGGCGGAAGGAGCGGAAACCGCGGAAGATGCGCGCAGCCCTGCAGGATGAGGTATGACCTTCTTGAAAACGGAAAGACCTCGGCTTCGGGATATCTCATTTCTTTAAAGGATATGTGTACAATGGAGATCCTGCCTGATCTCATTGACGCCGGTATAGACTCTTTTAAGATAGAAGGCAGGATGAAACGCCCGGAATATACCGCGGGGATCACTGCGGCTTATCGTTACCTCACCGATCTTTATCTTTCGCTCGGACGGGAAGGGTATGAAAAGGAGCTTACGGAACACCCTGAAGGCCTTTCGGACTGCGTCACGAGGGCAAAAGAACTCTATAACCGCGGAGGCTTTTCAAAAGGTTATTACTTAAAACTCCACGGAAAAGACATGATGTGCCCGGACCGTCCGAACCACACAGGAATACCGGTGGGAAAGGTAGTTTCAAATAACCTCGGGTTTATAAGGATAAAGCCCGTGATGCCGCTTTCCAAAGGGGATGTCCTTGAGATACAGGGTAAAGACACCTTTGAATTTACCGTGGGTCAGGAAGGCCTCCTTAGAATGCAGGAGGACAAGAATGGGTATTACAGCATAAATGCGCCGAAAGCACTTGACATCGCAAGGGACAGTGAAGTTCTTCGGACAAAGAATGCGGGGCTTCTTTCGGATATCGAAGACAAATATCTTAAAAAAGACTGTAAGGGCGCCGTTTCGGGCATATTACGCGCGATGCCCGAAGAACCGCTTTCGCTTACCTGTGAGATATTCGGGTGTTCTGCCACAGTTACGGGAAATGTCGTGAGCCCCGCTCAGTCAAAGCCTTCTTCCGCAGAAGACATGGAAGCGGTATTAAGAAAGACCGGAGAGAGCCTCTTTGACTTTTCCACTATACGGACAGAGACCACAGGAGACGCGTTCGTGCCGGTCGGAGCCTTAAAGAGCATCAGGCGCGAGGCTTTTGAAAAACTAAAAGTATTGGTGATAGAAAGCTTTTTAAGGACCGCGGAGCCTTTAAGATCCGCGGACTCTTCTCAAAAGACAGAAGCTGTCGGAGACAGGATAGCAAAAAGAAAAGGGAAGACCATTTTTTATGTTTCCACATGCGAACAACTTGACGCTGTGGCGGAAGAAGTCTCTCCTTCAGAAGCTGAACTGTGGCTGGATCTTTGTGAAGAGGACCTCACGGGACAGTTAAAGAAATATTGTGAGGCCGAAAAGAAGGGTTATCAATGTTACCTTGTGCTCCCGCATATCTTCAGGAAAAAAGATGCTTTAAGGTATGAAAAAGAGCTTGATCTTAAAAACACAAGAGTCATCATAAATTCTTTTGACGAGCTCGGGTTTGTCCTGTCGCACTGTGAGATAAGTGATTTCAAGCTCTCGAGTCAGGTATATGTGATGAACAAAAGGTCGGAAAAAGTACTTGAAAAGCTCTGCCGGAACGACACCGATATTATGTTCACGGCATCACTTGAGCTTAACGAAAACGAGCTTAAAAAACTTGACATTTCGGGGCTTATCTTCCCGGTATACGGAAGGATCCCGCTCATGTACACAGCCCAGTGCCTAAGGGACAATTATCTTTCCTGTCTTAAGACCGGGAAAGGAAAGAACACGGATATCGCCATAAGGGACCAGAAAAACGCCTGCTTCCCGGTGAGAACAGCCTGCAGCACCTGCCTGAACATCATTTACAATTCAAAGATATATTCGCTTCTCACATACAATGAATCCGGAAACTATTGTTTTTCGGATCTTGACGCAGGCGCGCACCTCATTTCTTTTACCTTTGAAAGCCCGGAGGAAACAAAGGAAGTCATAAGAGCTTTTAGGGAAACAAAGGAACTTAACGGTAAAGACTACACACGCGGCACATTCTACAGGCTGGTGGAATAGATGACCTTTCATAAAAAATGTTGTTGCAATGGTTTTCCAAAACGTGTATACTCACTTCAGGTTCAGTTAACACGCTAACGGAGGCATTGCGATGACAGAAGCAACGAGCTGTGGCGGTGTTGTTATATTCAGAGGCAAGATACTTCTGCTCTACAAGAATTACAAGAATAAGTATGAAGGCTGGGTGCTTCCCAAGGGAACGGTCGAAGAGGGCGAGGACCACGAGACCACAGCGCTCAGAGAAGTGAAGGAAGAGACGGGAGCCGAGGCGACCATCGTTTCCTATGTCGGAAAAAGTTCATACACATTCTCGACTCAGCAGGATATCGTTTCAAAGGATGTTCACTGGTATCTGATGACATCCGAAAGCTATTATAGCAAGCCGCAGAGAGAGGAATACTTCGTGGATTCGGGTTATTACAAATATCACGAAGCCTATCACCTTTTGAAATTTGCCAATGAGAAGCAGATACTCGAAAAGGCATACGCTGAGTATATCAATCTCAAGAAAAAAGGAAAATGGGGTACATGACCGCTCAAAAAAACCGGGTGCAGCACGCATCCGGTTTTTAAATATTCGCTTAATAGATCACATTTCCGTCGGCATCGACCTTGTGACGGGGGTATTTTTTTATCACGGCCGCAGCCTTGGTGAGCTCGGACATGACATTTGCTTCAAACTGATTGTCAAACTCGCAAAGCTTTGCCATGAGCTCTCCCTGAGTGGAGACCACATATTTGGGTTTCAGCCTGTTCAGAGTGTAGGAGCAGACATCAAGACGGCACTGCGGACATTTGCAGCAATCCACGGTGTCCGCGATGCGATCGAACAGCATGATCACATAGTCTTCCGTTAAATTACGAAGTACGATCTCCATGAGCTACCTCCGTATGACTTTTGATATAAAAAGAATGCTGGTGACGGGACTTGAACCCGTACAAGGTTGCCCTCGGCAGATTTTGAGTCTGCTGCGTCTGCCATTCCGCCACACCAGCAACCATTTAATAATATCATATGGCTCATAAAATTTCAAGATTTTAAGAAAAAAACAATTCGCTTGCTAAAATGGCTCCACAAAATTATAATTGAACAGTATGAAAAAAGAAAAGAAAAAGACCGTACCGACATTAAAACACAATATGGACTGCGCGACCTGCCAGAAGAGTTTCACGCCCTACTACGAGGGCACGATGGAGCTCAAGGCGGAGCACGAGGTTTCAAAGCATATCATGAATTGCAGGGAATG
>JAEENL010000151.1 GCA_016283775.1 Lachnospiraceae bacterium
GCGTATAAGATCCACGAGGCCGAATATCTTCTCAGGCAGTCCGACACCCACACACTCATCATGATACAGGGATTTAAGGATTCGGACTATGAGGGCGTCATCAACGAACTCTGTCCGGAACTTAAAGACAGGAAACCCGGAAAACATCTGCATGCAAAGAGACTGCCTTTCTTAAGGAATGTTGTGACTGTGGGCTTTAAGATGAAGGGAGCCTACACATGGGATGAGGCGGTGAGCCTCGGTGAATCCGTTCCCGTACAGGAAGTGTACAGGATGGCGGCGGCAGTCGATAAGGACGATGTTGCGAATATGCAGTACACTTCGGGTACGACAGGTTTCCCCAAGGGCGTCATGCTCACTCATTACAACATCGTGAACAATGGCAAAAACATCGGAGACCGCATGGATCTTTCGACTGCGGACCGCATGATGATCCAGGTGCCTATGTTCCACTGCTTTGGAATGGTGCTCGCGATGACCGCGTCGGTTACACACGGCGTTACGATCTGCCCTATTCCTTATTTCTCGCCCAAGTCATCTCTTGCATGCATAAATCAGGAAAAGATCACCGCCTTCCACGGTGTTCCCACCATGTTCATTGCGATGCTGCAGCATCCTGATTTTGAAAAGACTGATTTTTCACACATGAGAACGGGCATCATGGCGGGAAGTCCGTGCCCTGTTGCGGTAATGCAGGACGTTGTGGACAAGATGCACATGACGGAGATCACGATTGTTTACGGTCAGACCGAGGCGAGCCCCGGATGTACCATGAGCTGCACAACGGATACCATTGAGCAGCGTGTGAACACGGTCGGAAGAAATCTTCCGGAGATCGAGTGCAAAGTCGTGGATCCTGATACGGGAGAGGAGTGCCCTCCCAATGTGAACGGCGAATTTGTGGCAAGGGGCTACAACATCATGAAGGGCTATTACAAGATGCCCAAGGCCACGGAAGCCGCCATAGACAAGGACGGATGGCTCCATACGGGAGACCTTGCCGCAAAGACCGAAGATGGTTTTTACAAGATCACCGGACGCCTTAAGGATATGATCATCCGAGGCGGTGAAAACATCTATCCCAAGGAGATCGAGGAATTCATCTATACACATGAAAAGGTACAGGATGTACAGGTCATCGGCGTTCCCGACGAGGCTCTCGGAGAAGAGATCATGGCCTGCATAGTGCTTAAACCCGGTGAATCCATGACCGAACAGGAAATGAAGAAATATATAGAAACCCACATGGCAAAGCACAAGGTGCCGAAATACATTGATTTTGTTGACGGCTTCCCGATGAATGCAGCCGGAAAGATACTGAAATACAAGATGCGCGAGGACGCGATCGAAAAGCTCGGACTCCAGAAGGCGAGCAAGATAGTGACTGCGTAAGGCATAGCATAAAACGGAAAGATATTAAAAGACCGCTTGGGGCTTATGAGGCTCCAAGCGGTTTTTCTGTTTACCGCTTTCCTTCGCATGATTCAAGAGGTCTGATCGTTCCCTGAAAGGGAAATGAAAAATATGGGAGAAAAAACGCGGGATATGTGATATTATATAAAAAACGGTATTTTTGGAGGGACATCATGATATTCTGTATGAACTGTGGGACAAAGATCGTGCAAGGTGACAAATTCTGCCGTGAATGCGGGGCAAACTTAAGAGCGGCTCAGAGAGATATGCAGGAGACGATGCAGAAAAGTAAGGAGGCCGAGGAGGCTGCGGGCGCAGACGGTACAAAAACAGCAACGACGACCACCGGACTTGTGGGTTTCGGTTTGATGAATCCTTTTATGAGTGACATCGGCGGCCGATATTTTTCATATGACACACACGGAATGATGTTCAGATCCGGTTATACGCTCAAAATATTTGAGAAAAACGGAAAACTCACCGCAATGTACCGCAAGCCTTTTGTAGATGAGAAGAATGCGCGGACGTTTGAGGTTGACGATGAGTTTTTTGAAAGGATCACAGCCATAATAGACAAGAACAACGGCGACAGCTGGGACGGCTTCAGCGGACACGCGCAGGGCGTAATGGACGGCGATTCGTTCTCTTTTTCCTTTAATGACGGAAAAGGCAAGGATATCAGTGCGGGCGGTTATATGGCATGGCCTGATGGCTTGGGAGCGGCCATTGCAGAGATCCGCCTGATGTTTGACATGATCTATGACGAACTGTTTCCCGATCTTGGAAAGATCATGCGGGAATACATCGAAAATGAAGTGGCCGCAAAATACGAAGGCAATCTCCGTAATGTAAAAACCGGCGATATCCTCACAAAGTTCCCGTATCTTTACGGAGATATGGACGGATATTACAAATGGGGCGAGAACCTAATAGATGACGGAGTCCTTGGGTACCAGATATTCGGCGGTTACGAGGGAAGAGATCCAAAGAAGCCCGGAGTGCGTGCGGTTGTCCTTGTCTGCGAAAAGGAGAAAGCAGAAAATTCGAACTATGTACATGCCGCCCTGAAGGTGCGTTATTACGGCCTTGAACCCGGCGAAGACGTAAGGCTCATTGAGAGTTTCAAGATAAAAACGGATATGGTTGTGGGAGATTACGGAAAATGCAAGATGTTCAATTTTGGGACTTTTGAAAGTACCACCATAGGTTTTTATTGCGAGACCAAGTGGAAAGACACAGACAAACTTGTTGAATATGTCTTCGATACATTCCGGCTTGAAAAAGACGAGATGAAGCTTATCAACGAAGCTGTGAAACTGGTGAAGAGGGACGAGGAAAAACTCGATGAAGAGGCCATACAATTGTTCTGCAAAAACGCCGAAGAAGCGGGGCTTGGTTCCCTCGCGATAGAATGGAGCAATGAATGCAGGAGGACCGGACAATTAAGTTCTTGGTCGATGGGCTCGTTCTTCGGATACTGGTGGACCTGCAGCAGACATGGGGATCTCCTTCCGAATCCCGACGGAAAACTTGCAAATACCCCCATCGAAGGCTGGGATATCACGGTATTCAGGGAGTGACCGGCGGAAACCAATCCCAAAAGGAAAGCGTTAAGATATGCGTATAACAGTGGTTTGCGTAGGAAAAATAAAAGAGAAGTTCTTCAGGGACGCCATTGATGAGTACATGAAGCGCCTTTCGAGGTATGCTAAGGTCGAGATCACCGAAGTGGCGGATGAGAAAACGCCCGATAACGCGAGCGAACGCCAGGAAGAGCAGATAAGGGACATTGAGGGCGAGCGGATCCTCAAAAACGTGCCCGACAGCGCGTATGCCGTGCTACTCGCCATAAACGGCGAGCAGGTGACCTCCGAGGGCCTTGCAAAAAAGATCGCGGACCTTCAGGTAAAGGGTGAAAGCCACATATGCTTTATCATAGGCGGCTCGCTCGGGACCTCTGAAGACGTCTATAAACGCGCCGACTACAAGCTTTCCTTCTCAAAGATGACTTTCCCACACCAGCTCATGCGTGTCGTTCTGCTTGAGCAGATATACCGGGCCTACAAGATAAATGCGGGTGAACCATACCATAAGTGAATAGCGAGCGCAGACGAGCGCAATAAAAAACTTTCGCCTCCCCGCTGCGAAAGTTTTTTATGAAGCGGTAATGTATTCCGAGCAAACAGTATCGAGCAGAAGCGAAGCGGATGCGAGATAAGTGCCGGAGTTGGTTTTTGGCACATTACGATGAAAATTGCTGTAATAGATGGTGGTATATTGTTATTGATTTGCAATGATAGGAAACATTCTAAAGATGCAAAAAATGGATGGTATAGATACACTATCCGTTTTGGTATTCCTGTATATAACAATGCCGGTGATCTTGAAAGATACAACATTTTTACAGCAATAATGCTCGTAAGACATGATGAAGATGGGAAAAAATACTTGTATGATCTTACAACAATAAAAAAAGAAACGAGTGGCCCGCTTGAGTCATAGACTGTACGGTGAAAACCCATTTCTTATGTAGTTATATTACAATAAAGCATGTGATTTGTCAATCCAAAAATTGAAAGGTTAATATGTTACAGCCGACACCCCATGGTATCGGCTGTTTTTCAATTGTCTATTGAGTGACAACGTGAGAGATATCTGTTACTATATCCGTGACAACGAACGGGGCGCGCCGGTCATATGTGATATGAAAACGGAGGACATAATATATGGATATAGGAACAAGGATCAGGGAATCAAGGATAAAAAGAAATCTGACACAGGAAGAATTGGGAAAAATGCTGAATGTTACTCCGCAGGCGGTTTCGAGATGGGAGAACGGCATATCGCTGCCTGATGTTTCGATGATCCCGCTGTTATCCGAGAAACTTCTGGTGAGCGTGGATTACCTGCTGGATTGCATCTCCAATACCTATAAGCTCTTTGACACATGTAAAGATCTGTATATTTCAGGTGATCTGCTGGGCCAGGATCAGATCGACAGCCTGTTTGAAGGAAGAGAACCGGTTTCCGATAAAGCATCCAAAAAAGTTCTGGTCGTAGATGATTCCGATTTCATGAGAATGATGCTTAAAGATATGCTTTCCCAAAGCGGCCACACGATCGTTGAAGCTGATAACGGGAAAAATGCATTAAAGGTGCTGGAACAGGAAAAGCCCGATGTCTGCATAATAGATATTAATATGCCCGAGATGAACGGACTTGATGTGCTTAAGCATATAGTTTCAAATTACCAAAACACACGAGTTATCATGCTTTCCGCATTGTGCATGGAGAGCATCGTGAAAGAAGCCATAGAGATAGGAGCGTCCGCCTTTGTCGCCAAGCCCTTTCAGGCCGACAGCATCATCAAGAGAGTGTAGGAAAAAGGGAAAAGTCCTATGATTTTCGCAATCATGCTTGCAAAAGTCATGGGACTTTTGTTATAGTGTCCCCGAGAATTTTGAAAAGGGGAACATATGACATTTGAATGGAATGATTACAAAACAGAAGACGCCGCAGAGATAGATACATGGCTTGATGAAAGCGCTATCCGATTTACCGGCATGGATGACGGCTGGAACACCGATGTGGAGTATTGGAAAGAAAATGCTGGAGATGATCTGTTCCGGTGCAAGACGATATCGTTCGATGGGGTGATGACCGGAGCGGTCTATATTATTGGGTGGCATGAAGACGATACAGAAGGCTTTACCATAGGGGAGATAATCCTTAGACCCGATGCGAGGGGAAAAGGGCTTGGAACAGCAATGCTGAAAGACCTTTTGGATCGATCCGGTGAGATTATAGGAACGCAGCTGAATCCGGTAGATGCGGTTATATTTACTTCAAATACAGCGTCGAAAAGAATGTTTGAAAAAGCGGGCTTTACTGTGAAAACACGGGATGACGATCCGACCACCATGGATGCATTATATTGCAGGGACGTTGACCAAGCTTAAAGTTGCGGAGACTTGAATGAAGAGACTGAGGAAGCGGACTAAAAAGGTAATAAAGATCGTGGTGATCACGGCAGCGGTGGTCTTTTTGGCATACTGGGCCGCGTATTATTACATGTGGGCTGACGGGACAAAGGTGCGGTTCAAAGACTATGAGCTCTCCTACACGCTGAATTCTTCGGGATTAATGCTAAGGTATGAAGACAATACGCTGACGCGCGACGTGATCCTGGACAGCAAATACAGGGAATTTGCGGATCCCGCATGGCAGCCTGTCAGAATACCGATCCATCATTACAGGTATGATGCTTGCGAGAAAAACCGGACAAGCGCGGATCCCGGAGAGTTTGCAAACTATGCGCTGTCCGATACCACGACGGTCCGAAACTTTACATACAGTCTGGTGAGCAGAGAACTCACCGAGTCTCAGCAGGCAAGGGCAGCTGTGCGGATGGTGCAGCTCCTTGAAAACACAGGACGGGAATTCAGACTCGGAGAAGATATTCCCAAATTTTTCCTTCAGACCTTGTACGACCTTGGCGGAAGCTCTGCGGATAAGTCCATAATGCTCGCCGCAATGCTCAAATACCTCGGATTTAAGAGCGTGCTGGCATACGACAGCCGGAACATGACGATGTGCGCGGGAGTCATCCTTTCGGAAGATGCCACATGCCCCTATATAGAATATAATGGGGAGCACTATGCTCTGGCGGATGTAAGAACCTATGGATGCGTGATCGGTGATAAAGATATCGATCCTTCCTGTTTCAACGTCGTCGCCGCCATGCCGGATGACGGCTGCACTTTAAGGTACTGTAACGATCTGACGCCAATGGAGCCTCAGGCAGGAGATGAGGGCATCGTGGAAAAAGTAAAGTATTCACTGAAAAGCCTGTTTCTGCATCCCTTTGCGAGCATAGAGGAACAGATCGGCAAGGAAGAATATGAGTATTATTCGTCTCTTCCGAGATATGAGTCCGAAGGCACTCTTTACGGCTATTATGTCAAAGAGGAGAAGAACCGTGAGACGGTGAGAAGGATCGTAAACGATCTTCTGGAAAAATATACGGATAAGGGTGCATCGGAATATAAAAGGTTTTCCGTGATAGCAAGCTTTGTGCACAACATCCCGTACAAATATGACAGCGAACTGTACGGCACGGAGAATTACGGAGCATATCCCGTGGAAACGCTATACAACAACGCCGGTGACTGCGAAGACCATGCAATCCTGATGGCTGCGATGCTGAGAGAACTGGGCTATAAATGTGCGCTGGTCTATTATGCGATTCCGGTAAAGGAAGCCGAAAAGATCTACTGGCTGAACGAAAGCGCCAAAACCGGGGAACTTACTGCGCATATGCTGGTCGCGGTCCAGGATAAATACGGGATATTCTCGGGAGACTATTTTGACATAGACGGAGAAAAGTACTACCTCTTTGAAACTGTGAGTCCGCACTCCAAGCCGGGTTTTGTTAAAGGAATATACAGAAATGTGCAGGCCGAAATAGAACTTCTACAGTAGTGGAACGTAGAATGCGCTGCGTTTCGGAAAAAGATGAATGATAAAAAACAGAGATAACGCAACCGGGCAGCTTCCTCTGTCCGGTTGTTTTTTCTCAACATACGAGCAATTGATTTTTGGCCGATCAGAAAAATGTGGTAAGATCTTGAGACGAACTCATAAAAAAACGTACTTGATAAGTGAAAGCTTTCATTACACCGGAAAGGAGGTGAACAGCATGGATGATCAAAGGATCATAGAGCTTTATTTTGCAAGGGATGAGCAGGCTATACGTGAAACTGAGAACAAATACGGAAAACTCTGTTTTCAGATAGCCATTAACGTTTTGAACGCTCGTGAGGATGCGGAGGAATGCGTAAATGATACATACAACGGACTCTGGAATACAATCCCGCCCACAAGACCCGCTAATTTCAGGGCTTTTGCTGCAAAGATAGCGAGAAACCTGTCGTTAAAACGCCTGGAATATCTTACCAGGGAAAAACGGTCCGCGGAGAATACGGTGCCTTTGGACGAGCTTGCGGACATCCTTCCGGATGAACGCTATGCTCCCGGGATCGGGGATGAAGAAGTCGGAAAGCATATCAGCGCGTTCTTACGTATGGAAAAGCCCGATGCGAGGCGCGTTTTTGTTCGGAGATATTTTTATTTCGATCCTGTTGCAAGTATCGCGGAACGCTATTCCTTTACGACAAGCAAAGTGAAAAACATGTTGTTCAACACCCGAAAGAGGTTAAAGGACTACCTTATCAAGGAGGGCATTGAGATATGAAGATATCGAGGACAGCAAAGGCTGTAGGATATTTGGATGAAGACCTTATCGCCGAAGCGGAAGGAACGAAAAAGAATAAAGGACTGCGTACGTGGATTGGATGGGGGAGCCTTGCCGCGGGACTGGTGCTGCTCGTCACTGCGGGTGCCGTGTTCGTGCCGAAACTGTTTGCAAAGACTGATGCCGGGCGCTATAAGGAATACCATGTGGCGGTATCGGAATCAAATATCATCTGGCCGTGGGAGCAGCTTACGACAGGCGAGAAATATACCGGAGCAGAGATCGATGGCAGAACATATTACAGCAAGATGAGAACTGTAACTGAAGCGCTTACGGGAGAAAAGATCGGAACGTATACCATAAGCGGATACGATCAGATCGGGGACAAAGAATATGAGATCGAGGCTGATGCGTACAGGATACGGGACGTTTCCTCAAACGAGTATGTTGCGGTACAGCTTGACGGAGACCTTTATGTTTTCAGGCGGGAAGGCTATATTCCTCCCATGACTCTTGGAGAACTGTTTGCCATGGCGGATCTCCCCAAGGTCATTAAACTCAGGCAGTTCAGCGAAAACGGTGATGGGCCCGACACAAAACATTTCGAATTAAAGGATGACCGTTATATCTGGGATATTCTTACAGAATGCGCTGATGCCGCATTTGTGGAAGATCAGGACTGGTTTGCCGGGGGTAGTGACTATATATGTTTTTCTGTTACTTCCGAAGCGCTTGGCGTATACAAGAACGCAATGTATGTCACTGCCGACGGATATCTCTGGACCAATGCTTTTGACTATCAATACTTCTTTGAGATCGGGCGTGACGCTGCGTCAAAGATCATCGAGTATTCAAAGAAAAACTCATCCGGGACGGAATATGAGCCGTATCTGAATGCAGTCGCGGGAACCGTCACCGAGATAAATGAAACATATATCATGGTCGATGATACCGCGATATGCAGGGATCCGAAAAAAGGACTGTCATACAAGATACTTTTAAACGATAAGCGCCTCACCCGGTATGTAAACTCAGGAATGCTTAAAGCAGGAGATCTGGTGCAGGTGCTGTACAGGGGCGGTCTTGACGAGGCGGCGATGATTATCGATACAGCGACACAGATCGACAGAGCGTACCTCAGCAACGGGAATGTGAGCGTGAAGGAATAGGAAAAACATTCCCGAAAATTTAGAAAATAGTTATTGAATCCCGCGAAAATCATGCTACAATAGTAGTATTAAGGATAACAGCGATTTATCCTCCGAAAACAAAACAGTGCATATAAGCGGATCAACAGGTAACGGAGTACGAATGCGGGCAAGGATTGCGAAAATCATGATACTGTCACTGCTTTTATCGATAGTGGCCTCCCTCGGCTTTTCAAAGGAGCATGTCGTAAAAGCGGACAGCTGGTATCTTTCTGAAGATGCCTATATTTCGTCGCGCCTCGATCTCGCTTTTTCTCTTTACGGACCCGGAGACTATTTTTCACAGAACGGCAGAGCTTGCACCTGTCACGACGACAACAGGAACTG
>JAEENL010000152.1 GCA_016283775.1 Lachnospiraceae bacterium
GATATCCTTTATGATCGAATCCATAGCTTCCTGAAAATCGTTGGTTTCCCGCAACTTTATGCATGTCCTCAACACCTGCATCGCGGTTTTTTCAGAGATATCCAGAAGCTTATCGGCCTTTGCTCTTGTGTTCATCTCATATGTGAACAGGCAGTAATATTTTTCATCGTCCGGTTCGAGAGGGATAAGATAAAGGTCGAGCCACGCATTGTAGAGGCCTGCGTTAACGTACTGGTGCTGTATCGTACCGCTTTCGGCGCATCTTTTTACAGACGCGTCAAAATTTGGATCGTGCTGTATGTAGTATGTGTAAGGTCGGCCCGGGACAAATTCCTCGTCAGACTTGTTTACTGAAGCCAGATAGGCATCATTTGCCGCTTCTATCGCCACTTCACTGTCATCGGCTTTCCGCAACGACACGATGCACGCAACGCCTTTCACATGCTTTATAACATTTATAAGGTCCATAAATCCTGCTCCTTCGGTCACAAGTAGGGTTTATTTTATTCAGGTTTATTTACGTAATAATGTCTTCCGAGCCATTTTGAAAGTCCGTCAAGGCCGGAATAGATGATTCTTTCGGAAATGTTCTGCTGGTCGAGCATGTCTCTCACACGCCAGCGAAGAGCCTTGTCGATCACATAGCACACCGTATTTTCCGTATATTGGTCCAAAAAGCCCTCAATATCGTTCACAGCATCCGGAACGATCGCAAAGAACGAATACTGGTTCACTATGCGTGGGTCGATGGACGGCGGCTCTACAACGACCATGGCCTTGTCAAGCATGTCGTCGTCATACTGGTCAAGGTTTGAAACGACGTCATTAAGCATGTTTACGGTAAAGATCGATGTGCGGTTCGCTGCGAGCGCCCTTTTGTAACGCTCCGGGATCATCGAGTGAAGTTCCTTGATATCGATACGCCATACAACGCTGTCATGCTTGTCCATGTCGTCCAGATTGTTTTCGGAAGTCGAAAAATGAAGCGCGATAAGGGGCGACTGAGACCAGTCGAGAAGCCTTGTGGGAAGGCCGTGGTGCTGTCCCAGTATCATCTGCCGCCATACACTCTTTTCAATAAGGGGGTCCTCCAGGGCGCCGTATTTTGTGAAATTGTTGAGAATACTGGGCTCCAGGATCTTTTTCTGGCTCTTGCAGTTTCTTGAAAGACTGGTATGGAGCTTAAACGCCGCATCGGTCATTCCTCTGTAAAGATAGAGGCTCCTGTTTCTGTTAAGGTCCGGCCTGTATTCCTGCTCCGTTATCAGCGGGAGCACGTCCTCTATCGTCTTTACGTAAACTTTTCTTATCACCCCATACCTCCGATATCATGCCTTTTTTCAAGAAAAGCGTCCGCCTTTCCTGCGGACGCTGTATGTTAATTTGTTCAGCTGCTGTATAACGTTTACTTTGTTGTCTGTCTGTATTCAAATCATCTATATTAAATTTTAAACACTGACATCAAAGTTGCCGCCGACCGAAGGATTCACTGAGCGTTCCATCATTTTTATCATCTCAGCACCTGCGACCTCTGCTTGATCGAGAGTCTTGGACAAAAGTGCAACCCCGACGTCGCTCAGCGTACTTGTATGCGCAACGGTCATCGCCAAATCTGATATTCCTGCTATGTCCATTGGACTCACCTCCGCTCTTTCTTAGGGGAACTGTTTCTTTCATCCCGAACATATCTCTTGTTACAGCCCTAATTATAGCGGGAGCGAAAAAGCAAATCAATAAACAAAATATAAACAAATATAGTCGGAATTGTCAGATTCATTACACTCCGTAAGGTATCCTCTCGGGTCTGTTAAGAGATGTTGGACTTTTGATGTTCTTTGTTTGCAAATTGTTAACTTTTCCAACATACGGGGTTCACATTCGTGTTGTATACTAAAGGCACATAAAAAAGTTAACAAGATTCTTTTCATAAATAAAGCCCATCAGTTTCCCTCCCCTCTGGTGGGCTTCTCCTCTGCCCAAAAACAGCCCCATCTGCGTGGGGCTGTTTATTATTTCAGCAAGGTACGACCTACTCGACAGTCACCGATTTTGCAAGGTTTCTGGGCTGGTCCACATCGAGTCCTCTGTAGGAAGATGTGTAATATGCGATGAGCTGCAGATAAACCGCGGCGAGGAAAGGCGCAAATTCATCGCGGATCGCGGGAGTGCTGAGATGCTCGTCACAGATCCCCTTTTCAAGCGGAGTCTCGGCATCGTTTGCGCCATTTGTCACAAGAACGACCATGGCGCCGCGTGCGCGCACTTCTTTAACATTTGAGATCATCTTTGCAAACACATCGCTCTGTGTCGCAAGCGCGATGACAGGCGTGCCGCCGGTGATGAGCGACAGCGTGCCGTGCTTGAGTTCTCCCGCGGCATAAGCCTCGGAATGGATATATGTGATCTCCTTGAGCTTTATGGAACCCTCGCAGGAAAGCGCGTAGTCAAGGCTTCTTCCGATGAAGAAAAGGTCCTGGGCGGGTGTGAGACGCTTACTGAGTTCCTTGATCACGTCTCTGTGTTCAAGTATCTCTTCGATCTTTTCGGGAACCGTAAGGAGCTCGGTCATGAAGCCGGATGCTTCCTTTTCGCTTATCTTTCCCGCCGCAAGCGCGAAACGCACCGCAATGAGATAAAATGCGGAAAGCTGTGCAGTATATGCCTTTGTGCTCGCCACGGCGATCTCGGGGCCGGCATGTGTATAGAGCACATGGTCGGACTCCCTCGCGATGGAGCTTCCCTTT
>JAEENL010000153.1 GCA_016283775.1 Lachnospiraceae bacterium
TTCATTTCCTCTATAACGGAAAGCCAGGCGCTTGCGGCGATCGCGACCTTTGTGGTGACGCTTCTCACATGGCTTTCGAGCTCACTCGCGGGACTTTTTGACGCGAGCGCCAGAACGGCATGGACCGTGTTTGCGGTGATCCTTCTGATCGTGAGCGTTCTGGTGCAGTTGCTGGTAAAAAAAGTCCTTGTGACCGCGATATTTACGGTGCTCACACAGGGCGCGCTCGCGCTTGTCTTTTTCTTAAAGCCCGCGCTCTTTGAAGGCTCTGTGTCCGCGGTGTTTGACTGGCTTTCAGTAGCAAAGAGATTTGACAATTTCAACTACGGCATCTTTGACGTTACTGCGCTCGTCTACTATGCCTGCATCGTGCTGCTTTTCTGGTTCCTTACGGTGCGGAGCGTAAAACAGAAGGGCATGAAGAACGGCACAAAGACCTTTGTAGTCTCTGCGGCAGCTGTGGCTGTGGCCGTTGCGGTGAGCCTGATCTTTTCAAGGCTCAATATCACCTTTGACTTTACATCGACCGGCATGTATACTCTTAACGGACAGACAAAGAGCTATATAGCGGGGCTTGACGACAAGATCACCGTCTACTATCTTGAACCGAACGGGGAAAAGATAGACATTTTTGACAAGATCCTCGGACAGTTTGAAAAATATTCCTCAAAGATCGACGTGGTAGTAAAGGATCCCGAGCTCTACCCGACATTTTACAAAGACTATTCCGACGAAGAGCTGAGCGCTCACAGCCTTATAGTCGTGAACGAGCGTACCGGACGGTCAAAATGTGTGGATTATAACGATTATCTGGTCACCGAATACGCAATGGACTACTCCACCTATTCCTACAAGGAAAATGTGGTGGGAATAGACCTTGAGGGACAGCTGGATTCGGCGATAGGCTTTGTTTCTTCAAATGAAGTGCCTACGGTGTATGTAGTGAGCGGACACGGCGAGACGGCCATGGGGACCGCGGTGAAAAAGCTCATCGAAAAGGCGAACATCGTGATAAAGGAGCTCACGCTCATCACTTCGGACGCAGTGCCTGAGGACTGCGACGTGCTGTTCATACAGAACCCTCAGAGTGATTATCTGGACACGGAGACGGCGCTGGTACGTGATTATCTTGACAAAGGCGGAAAAGCGGTATTTGCGCTGAGCTTCCTCAATGCCGATCAGAAAAATCTCATGGCACTGCTCAACGCCTACGGCATCACCGTAAGGAGCGGAGTGGCCGTGGAGGGCGGAAGACAGTATTACATGAGCCCTGTGAACATCATCTGTGAGGTTTCGAACAACTCCTTTACGAGCGGCGTTTATGGGAAAAAATATGTTCTCGCCCAGTATGCGGGAGCGCTTTCCTACGATACCGAAGTCAACAATATGCTGAATTTCCTGCCGATCCTTTCGACCTCGGGAAACGCGTATCTCAAGGCTGCGGACGCGGACAATATCTACCGCGAAGACGGTGACGAGACCGGAATGTTCTATCTGGGATACAATGTTTCGGATCCGACCACGGGCATGTCGTTCTGCGTTTTTTCGTCACTTTACCTTTTTGACGATGCGTTCTCGGAAAACTCCGGAACGTTTGGAAACATAGATATTCTCGTAAACAGCATCAACAATATGACAGAGACCGAGAATGCGGCTCCGGCGGTCTCCGCCATAAACCTTGAGGACTCGGAGACCCTTGCGATCTATGATGCGGCAACTGTGCTGAAACTCATCGCAGCGCTCCTTGCAGTGCCTGTAGTGATGCTGATCACGGGCATCGTGGTCGTTGTGAGCAGAAGAAGGAACAAAAATGAGATCAAACAGTAGGACATTTTCCGACAGGTTTGTGATAAGCTCAAAAGAAGAACTTGAAAGCGCGATAGAAGAATTTGGTTTTGTGCCGTTCTTTGCAAACCCGATAAAGGGTTTTTCGCTTGAAGAACATATCGCTCCCAAGTGCTGGTGGGCGGGGGAAGATCCCTGGCCCGCCTGGGAGTGGAAGGGGCCCGTGATAAGAGAGACCGGCTGCGCATACGGAAAGTTTATGCAGAACAAGGCCGTATACATAAGCCGTGAGTGGTTCCCCGATTTTGCAAATTACAGGAGAGACGGGTATGACGCCGACGCGCGCTATGACGACGGACTTATGGCGCGTGACGACAAGCTTCTTTTTGACCTTCTCGACAGCAATGCCCCCATCTATTCAAAGACTCTCAAAAAACTCGGGGACTACAGAAAGGGCGGAAGAAAAGGCTTTGACTCCTCGATCACGAGGCTCCAGAAAAACTGCTATGTTGTCATCACCGATTTTAAACACGAGACTGACAAAAACGGCAACGAATACGGCTGGGGCATAGGAGAGTATTCCACTCCGGAAAAGTTCTTCGGACGGGATTTTACGGACAGGGTGTATAAGCGTTCACCCGAGGAATCGCGGGAGAGAGTGAAGAAGCATCTGATGGAGATACTTCCGAAAGCGGATGAAAAGGCTATAGACAAGATGTTAGGGTGAAAGGACGAAAACTATTCGGATAAAAAAATAGATTGTCTATACCGTCTTTATGGTGTATAATAATGCTGTGAAAGGAGAAGTGAAATATGGCTACGAAGGCGATAAATCTTAAACTGGAAGAGAAACGTGTGGTTGATATAAAGCGGGTAGCAGCGGTATTTCATATGACTATGACCGACGTTATCAATGAGGCGCTTGATTCATATCTGCACACTGTTAAACAGGATCCTTTCTACAGACTGACTGCCAATGTGGAGGAAGCATCGAAAGAGGAGTCTGCTGCAATCCTTTCTGAAGTGGAAAACCTTTCAGACGACGATCTGGAGATCATTAAGGCAGAACATATCACTTTGTGATCAAGGGGGGCAGAAATGGGGGAGAAGAGGGGACCGGTTTCCTACGAAATACAATATACAAAAGCTGCAGAGAAATTCTTCAAAGACCACGAGGATGTGCGAAAGGAATATAAGGATGCCATAAATGAGCTTCTTGTAGGAGAGCATCCTGAGAGTGTTGATATAAAACGTATTAAAGGAAAGAGGAATAACTATTATCGGATCAAGCTAGGTGGATACAGAGTAATCTATACATTGATCAATGACAAGATCATTGTTGTATGCACAATACTTGCGGGTCCGAGGGGAGATGTTTATAAAAAAACAAATGGGCTTAAGTGACCATCGGCGCCGATCCAATGCGATCGGCGTGTTTTTTGTATCCTCTTGATGACATTTCGGAGTGAAATCTGTATAATTCAGAGAAGATGAGTTGTCAATCATAGTAAAAATGGTATTCTGTGGTCGTGGAGGAAAAAAAGGTGGGTAGCAGTGTGTTTTATCTTGTTCTTAGCGTCATACTGGTCGTTATCCTCGCCGCCTGTCTCGCGATACTCGCAAGACAGTTTATGAGGCTCTCCGATCAGAATCTCATCCTCAGGGAAAATCTGGAAAACCTCGGCAGGCTGAACGACAAACTGAGAATGGACAGACATGACTATCTGAATCACCTGCAGATCGTTTACGGCTTGATGGAACTTGAGGAATATGACGAAATGAACTCTTATCTGAGGAAGGTCTACAAGGAACTCCTGAAGACAGGAAAAGCGATCAGAACCTCAAAACCTGCTCTGAACGCGCTTCTTGCAGCCAAAAATGCTGAGGCGGAAGAACGTGGCGTGGAGTTTATCATCGAGGTCAAGTCTGATCTTAAGGATCTTGCGATAGAGGACTGGGAGCTTTGCAAGGTGCTTTCGAACCTCATCGACAACGCGATGAAAGCGCTTGAGGATACTGAAAGACTTGACAGGAAGATAGAGATAAACATCACCGAAACTCCTGACAGATACATTTTTGAAGTTGAGAATAACGGGCCCGCGATCCCTCGGGACATGCTGGCAAATATCTTCAAAAAGGGGTTCTCCACCAAAAAAGAGGAAGGCCACGGAATGGGGCTTTCCATTGTTTCCGAAGTGCTTGAGACAAACAAGGGAAAGATATGTGTAAGTTCCGATGAGAACGAGACAGTCTTTACCGTAGAATTTGAGAAAGGAGCATAGCATGGAATCTATTCAGATTTTGGGTATCGTTGTGCTTGTGATCGGGATAGTGCTGATCGGTATCGAGTTTTACATGCCGGGGTTTGGCGTGCCGGGAGTGCTGGGGATCATCTGTTCCGTTGCAGGCGTGCTGCTTACCGGAAAAAATGCCGCAGAGCGCATCACGGTCGCACTGATAACCATTGCCGTCATAGCGGTGATGCTGCTCATCAGCATAATCGTTTTTAACTCGAAAAAAGTGAGGTCCCCGATAAAGCTTGATACGGATCTTTCGGGAAGAGACCTGTTCATCGATGGAAAGGACATGGAATACCTTATCGGACAGAAAGGCATGGCGATCACCGATCTCAGACCGTCCGGAAAGGGAGAATTCAACGGAGTGAAACTGGATATTCTGTCTCAGGGCGAGTATATCGGCAGGGGCTCGAAGCTTGAGATAACCAATATCAAAAACAACAAGATCGTGGTTAAGGAGGTTTGATCATGAACACTATTATTTTAGAGACATCGATACCGGGATGGCCCATTATACTCGCGGCTGTAGTGGTTGTACTTATCCTTGTGCTGTTTTGCGTGGTTCCCATGGGAATGTGGATCTCCGCAGTGGCGAGCGGCGTAAAAATCAACATCTTTTCGCTTGTCGGAATGAAGATACGTCGTGTAAAGCCGGCAAGGATCGTGGCTCCAATGATTAAAGCCACAAAGGCCGGCCTCAAGGTAAAGACCAATGAACTTGAGGCACATTATCTCGCCGGCGGTGATGTTGACAGTGTCATCAATGCGCTGATAGCCGCAGAGCGTGCGGGCATCGCGCTCACATTTGAACAGGCTTCGGCCATCGATCTTGCGGGACGCAATGTATTTGAAGCAGTGAAGATGAGCGTTACTCCCAAGGTTATAGAAACTCCCCAGATCTCGGCAGTTGCAAAGGACGGAATCGAGCTACTGGTAAAAGCGAGAGTCACTGTAAGGACCAATATCAACCAGCTGATCGGCGGTGCAGGTGAGGCCACAGTTCTCGCAAGAGTCGGCGAGGGTATAGTTACCACGGTGGGTTCCGCGACCACACACAGTTCCGTTCTCGAAAATCCCGATGATATTTCCAAGGTGGTCCTTGAAAAGGGCCTTGACTCGGGCACGGCATATGAGATAATTTCTATAGATATAGCGGATATCGATATAGGAAGAAACATCGGCGCAAATCTTCAGAGCCTTCAGGCTGAAGCAAACACCAAGATCGCTCAGGCAAAGGCCGAGGAAAGAAGGGCAATGGCTGTGGCTCTTGAACAGGAGATGAGGGCCGAAGTCGTAAAGGCCGAATCCGAAGTTCCCAAGGCAATGGCTGAGGCGCTCAGAAGCGGAAATGTGGGAGTGCTTGACTATTACAAACTTCAAAACATTCAGGCCGACACCAAGATGAAGAACGACATCGGGAACGGCGTAATCGATTTTGTGGATAAAAAGAAAAACTGACCTATTATCGCGGGGGAAACATGATAAAAGTAGCTGTTGTGGAAGATGAAGAGCATATCCGTGATATCCTGAAAAAAATGATAGAACGCACCGAAGGCTTTAAGGTGGTGAGTTCATGCGGTGATTTTGCCTCCGCAATAAGCGAATTTATAAAGAACCGCCCGCAGGTGGTCTTTATGGATATTGACCTGCAGGGGGAAAGCGGACTGGAATGCGCAAAGGCGATCACTGAAGTGGATCCCAAAGTCAAGATCGTGTTTGCGACAGCACACAGTGAATATATGGCAAATGCATTTGAGATATACGCATTTGACTATCTTGTGAAGCCCTTCGACTTGGAAAGGATAGGAAAGACACTTACGAGGATCAAGACATTTTCAGAAGCACAGGAGAACTCCGACGCATACGAAAATGTAAAGGAAGAGAAGCTTCTCATCAAGGGCAAGGAAGAGATCAATTTTGTGGATATAGGCGACATACTGATGGTGGAACGCTCCGACAGCATGTCGAGGATCGTTACTAAAAATGAAGTGTTCCTTACAGCACAATCTCTTTCTTCCCTTGAGGAAAAGCTGGATCCCGCGCAGTTTATGCGCTGCCACAAATCGTATATCGTAAGGACCGATGCGATCAGAAAACTTGAAGTATACGGACGATGGACCTATACGGTAAGGCTCCGGGACACAGATGAAACCGCGCTGATGACATCGGCAAAATATGATGAGATAAAAAGAAGGTTTGAATGATATGGAAACACCGGCAAAAACAAAAGGAATCCCGGCATCTGCGCTTAAGATCATTGCCATCATATTTATGGTGCTCGGTTCATTAACAACGCTATTATTACGGGTGGATCTCTTTGGAGCACTTGCGGCAGTTTTGTGTTGCTTTATGCTTACTGAGGGGCTGGAACATACGATCAGCCGACGGGCTTATTTGTTAAGGCTCACTGTTTTTGCGGTGATGTCCGAGATTCCATTTGATCTGTGTAATTTCGGGACGCTAAACGTCCTTTACCAGAATGCGGCATTTGCACTTATAATTGCTCTTTTGACGATCATGGCTGTCGATGCGGTAATGAAAAAATGGCATTCTGTACCTTTGTCTATGCTCATCACGCTTTTAGGAATGGCTGTGTCGGAACTGATAAGAGCGGATTATGGCTGCATTATGGTAATGACAGCTGTATTCTTTTACTTCTTAAAGGAAAAACGAGAGCAGAAAGCAGCGTTTATTGCGGGCGGAGTTGCGGTATACATCACAGGACTTGTGATCAACGACCTGTGCGATCTCTTTTTTGTCATGCTTTGGGACAAGACACTTTCTGAAGATTTAACGCTTTTCCCCCATACTATGACCTGGTATCCTTTTATCATTATCTTTGTTGTCGCAGGTCTTGTGATACTTTTGTTCTATAACGGCAAAAAGGGCTATCAGCCTGCAAAGATCGGATATTATCTGGTTTACCCGGTTCATATGCTGTTAATGCCTTTGGCAATCTTCTTATTTGTTACTTTGATCGAGGCGATAAAACTTTTGACTTAATGAGATCTTGAAAAAGAGATTTTAGATTTTAGAAAGATAAACTTTTTATTGACTTTTCGGTATTTTTGTATACAATATAAGAATGTCGTAGGTAATACTAAATGAATCATGAATGGCGTTTCGCAAAGGTGCGGGAAAGTGTTGTTTCTGTACCTTGTTTTGCTTTTTGGAGGATTTTACTTTATCGCGACAACGCGTTAAAAAGGAGGAATGAACTTTATGAAAAGAATGAAGAAAGTGCTTGCACTCGTTCTTGCCATGGCTCTTACAGCAACATGCTTCGCAGCATGCGGCGATGAGAAGAAGCCTGCTACAAGCACAAACACCCCTGCTCCTACACAGGGAACGGAAGCAACAAAGGCTCCGGATGCAACAAAGGCACCCGAACCCACACAGGCTCCCGATGCAACAGCTACACCCACACCCGAACCCACACCTACAGAGGCACCTTCCGTAGTAGAGTTTGAGGGGGACTTTATTTTCCGTGATTCCGTAGTTACTCTTGCTACAAACTGGAATCCTCACACCTATCAGACATCGGATGACGGTTATCCTCTTAACGATGTAGACACCACTTCCGGTCTCTACAGCCTCGTATTCAATGATGCAAATCATCCCATCGAGGGCAAGGAGCCTTTCACAGGTTACGTTATCGTTCCTGAGATGGCTGCAGGTGAGCCTATAGATGTTACTGCAAAGGTTAAGGCTGAGCATCCTGAATTTGGTATTCCCGAATCCGCAACAGAGGGTTATGCATGGGCTGTTCCGCTTCGTACAGACCTCTGCTTCGATGACGGCACAAAGATCACTCCCGAGACTTTTGTAGAGTCCTTCAAGAGACTTCAGGATCCCAAGCTTTTAAACTATCGTGCAGCTGATTACTATGAGGGCACTTACGCTATCGCAAATGCGAAAAAGTATTACTATCAGGGAACAGTTGGCTATGACAAGATCGAAATGACAGCTTCCGAATGGGTAGCAGCTGGAAACAGCATTGACGATCTTTTCATCGATGCTTACGATTTCTGGAATTCAGACGCAAGCTACACCGACGCTCAGGGAAATGCTCTTCCTCAGTACGTAAGAGTAACCGATGAGACCGTTTACGGTGAGAACGTCAACGATGCTTTCTCCGGAAAGTCACTTTGGGATGAATATCTCGGAGTAGGCGCTCCTTATGAGAGCTATGGCGCTTCCGAGCTTGCTGTTGAGCATGCTTATGAGGCTGATTTCAGCTTTGACAAGGTTGGTCTCTTCAAGTCCGGTGACAATGAGATCACCTATGTATTCAATAATTCACTTCATGGTTTCTATCTCAAAACATATGCACTTTCCACAAGCTGGCTCATCGAGCCCACACTTTATGATAAGTGCTTAACAGAGACAACCACCGCTTCAGGTACAGTATGGAGCAGCACTTACAACACAAGTGTTGAGACATCACGCTCTTATGGTCCTTACAAGATGGACGGCTATCAGCTTGATAAGTCCATGCACTTTGTAAAGAACGACAAGTGGTTCGGCTGGACAGACGGTAACCATGTTTATGTTGATCCCGAAGACGGCGAGACATATCCTATGTATCAGACAACTGAGATCGATACTCAGGTTGTTGCAGAGGCAGCTACTAGAAAGAACATGTTCTTCGCAGGACAGCTCATGGGCTACGGTCTTCAGGCTGAGGATTTCGACCAGTACAGAAACTCCGAGTACGCTCATTCTACACCTGCCGAGACCATTTACTTTGCAATCCTTAACGGTTATGAGAAGGTCATCAACGAGAGAGAAGCAGCAGCCGATTTTGATCAGGCTACCATGGATCTTCAGTCTATGACACTCAACACATTCCGTCGCGCCGTTGCCGTTACATTCGACAGAGATCTGTTCTGCGCAACAGTTTCTCCCGCTCGTGTACCCGGTTATGGTATCATCGGAAACACCTACATCTACGATCCTGAGACCTGCGCATACTATCGTGATACTCCGCAGGCTATGCAGGCACTTTGCGATTTCTATTCCGTAGATACCACAAAGTACGCTACACTTAAGGATGCCGTAAACTCCATCACAGGTTATGATCCCGTAAAGGCTAAGGAACTCTATCAGGAAGCATACAAAGAAGCCCTCGAGAAGAAGTTCATCACAGATGCTGACAATGATGGAAAGTCAGATCAGGTTGTAACAATTACATATTCAATCTCGTCTTCATCTGATTTCCAGACAAAGATGATCAACTACCTCAACGAGAAGATCGCTGAGACCACAGTTGGCACAGGCTTTGAAGGAAAGATCAAGATCGTTGAGTCTGCTCCTTGCGGAAACGACTGGTCAAACAACATCAGAAACGGTATCTATGATATGGTTCTCGGTGGATGGTCAGGTTCCGCTATGGATCCTTTCGGACTTTCCGACCTTTACACCAACCCTTCAAGAGCATATGACGGTCAGTGGTTCGATGCTACAAAGGTTAACATGACTCTTGCTATCAACGGCAAGGATCTCACAATGAGCCTTAAGAAGTGGTCCGATGCACTTAACGGTGAGATGGTTACCGTTGACGGCGTTGATTACAACTTTGGTTACGAGATCGCTGATGTTGAGACAAGACTTAACATCCTTTCAAAGCTTGAGACCATCATCCTCGGAACATATGACTACATCCCTATGATGAACAATGGTTCTATGGCTCTTCTTTCACAGCAGGTATACTATGTTGTTGAAGAGTACAACCCTGTTCTTTCACGCGGCGGTATCCGTTACATGAAGTATAACTATGACGAGACCGAGTGGAAAGATTATGTAGCATCACAGGGCGGTCAGCTCCAGTATTGATCTCATCTGTCTGTATGACAGTATAGTTACATGAAAGACCGGAAAACCTGCGGCATTTGCCGCAGGTTTTATCCGCGTCTAAAGGATATTCAAGATGCAAAACGGCTTCAAAAATGCTTGCGTCCAGCGCATATTAAGTCGGTGAGCACTTTTGAAACCGCTTTGTAAAAGTGATTTTAGACAAACGGAGAGAACCATTTATGATCAAGTACATTATTAAAAGACTGCTTTATTTGATGCTGGTATTCTTCATTATCACTCTTATGTGTTTTGTCCTCATCAGGATGCTTCCTCTTCCGGTGCTTCCTCCTGAGGATACGCATACAAAGATCGTGGAGATGAGACGTGAGGCCATGGGATACAATGAACCCATGCTCGTTCAGTTCGGCCTTTTCTTAAAAAATATTTTTACCAAATTTGATTGGGGCCTGTCCGAAAAACGTTATTTCGGTCAGGAGGTTTGGGCAATCTTTAAGCAGAAGCTTCCGGCCACAATGATCGTAAATCTTTACTCGATCATCTTCAGCATCCCCTTGGGCATAGCTCTCGGCATTTTTGCCGCACTTAAGAAAAACACATGGATCGACTATATTATATCCACACTTACAATGGTGGTCATTTCCGTGCCAAGTTTTGTTTATGCCTTGTTGATACAGTATTTCCTGGCTTACAAGCTGAAATGGTTCCCGTTCCTTATGAAATCCGGAACGGACTGGTTCAGTCCGGCAATGACATGGAGTATGATACCGCCTGTTCTTGCGCTTTCCTTTGGTGTAATTGCAAGTTTTACAAGAACGACCAGAGCCGAGCTTACGGAGGTACTTACCAGTGAGTTCATGCTTCTTGCACGTACCAAGGGACTTACAAAGGCTCAGGCAACAGTAAGACATGCTCTCAAGAACTGCGGTGTTGTCATCATCCCATCGATCCTTGGCGAATTCATTGGAATCATTGGTGGTTCACTCATTATAGAAAAGATATTTGCCATTCCTGGTGTTGGTAACCTTACACTTGATGCCATCAACGCTCCGGACTACAATATCTTTATGCTTTCAACGTGTTTCTACACTGCAATAGGACTGTTGGCGGGCCTTGTTAACGATATCAGCTACGGATTTATCGATCCCAGGATCCGTATGGGCTCAAGAAAGTGATGAGGGAGGATGGATCAAATGGATAATATCACAAGCAATTTTGAACACATTCCTGCCGAAAAATTCAAGTTTGTCCAGGATGAAAACATTCACGACATTGAGCTGCAGACAAAGGCACGCAGTTTCTTTGCCGATGCGATGATTAGGTTTTCAAAGAACAAATCATCGGTTATCGCAACATGGATATTGGGACTGATGCTGCTTTTTGTAATAATCTCCCCCATAATCTCGCCTTATTCGATAAAGGATACAGATAAGCTCTATGTAAATTTCCCTCCTTTTGTTGAATGGGCCGCGGAGCGCGGAATAAAGAGCCTTAGTGGTGCTAAAACGTTTGACTCTCAGAACGAGACCGCTATGAACTTCTGGAAGGGAATTGCGATCGAGACAGGTATGGATCCCGTTATTGAAACTCTGGCTTCCTATGAGACAGAAGTTAAATACCGCGGAAAGATGGTAAAGCGTTATACCTACGATATCAAGGTAAATGCTTATTATACTGTTGGTGTTGTTTACAGAGTTTTCTCCTACGAGGAATTCCAAAAGATACAGGACTGGCAGGACGAGACTGGCATTCAGGTGATCTACCCTTGGGTTGATGCTGACGATATCTCAGGTATCACCGACAACTCAAATATCTGGTATAAGGTTGACGCACAGGGCGCTGCAAAGCTTGACAAGGAGGGCAACTTTCAGGAAGCGTATTCCAGAAGAGTGGAAAATGCAGGTGCACCCTACAATTCGATAAGGATACCCGGAGACGACGGAAGTTATGCTTACTCGACGGCAAAGTCCGGAGCCGTTCAGGTACGTATGTGTTATTATAACTACTACACATATCTGTTCGGACATAAGCCTTCCTACATCTTCGGAACCAACAGCATGGGCATGGACCTTTTCGGCGCTATCGGTATCGGTGCAAGATTCTCACTCATTTTTGCGGTTGTTGTTTCCTTGATCAATCTTTCAATCGGTGCTGTTTACGGTTCTATACAGGGTTATTACGGCGGAGCTGTGGATATGCTCCTTGACCGTATCTGCGATGTGCTTTCCGGTGTGCCTTTCATAGTGACTACCACTTTGTTCCAATATCATCTGGCACGAAAGGTCGGAGTAGTACCAAGTTTCCTGTTTGCTTATGTGCTTACCGGATGGATCGGCATGGCGGGACTTACACGTAAGCAGTTCTACCGCTTTAAGAGCCAGGAATTTGTCATGGCTGCGAGAACGCTTGGCGCAAGCGATGCGAGACTTATGTTCAAGCATATCTTCCCGAACGGCATTGGAACCATTATCACAAGCTGTGCTCTTGTTATCCCCGGAGTTATCAGAGGCGAGACCACTTTGACATATCTCGGCATCGTTGACCTTTCTTCTTTTGCCGGAACTTCTATAGGTACCCTTCTTTCACAGGGTAATGCCGCAGTGACCACTGCACCTCATGCAATGCTCTGGCCGAGTGTTTTCATCGGACTTTTGATGATCTGCTTCAACCTTTTCGGTAACGGCTTGAGAGATGCATTTAACCCGTCTACGAGAGGAGTGGAGGACTAAGGAATATGGAAAAGAAATTACAAGTCAGAAACTTAAGGATCTCCTTCAAGACCAGTAACGGTAAAGTGCAGGCTGTAAGAGACATCAACTTTGACCTTGACCAGGGCGAGACTCTTGCTATCGTTGGTGAGTCAGGTTCCGGAAAGTCGGTCACAAGTAAGGCTATCCTCGGTATCCTTGCCGGAAACTCTATCATAGAGTCAGGTGAGATCATTTACGACGGCAAGGACCTTTTAAAGATCTCCGAAGAAGATTTTCACAAGATCCGTGGTGACAAGATCGCCATGATCTTCCAGGATCCCATGTCGAGCCTTAATCCCATCATAAAGATCGGACGTCAGCTCACCGAAGCCATGTTACTTAAGGGAAAGGCACGCCAGAAAGAGTGCCGCAACACATTTAATACATACCTCAAGAACCTTAACGATACGATGATCGAGGCGCTTGCGAAGAACGATTCCGCAAAGGCTTCCGAACTCACCAGGAAATGCAGGAATTTTGACAAGTTTGAGTTCAAGCACATCGAACTTGAAAAGGAGTACAAGGTAGCTCAGGAAGCAGCATGCGAAGCTGTTACCGACCTTGATGAACTCATTTTTGAGCTTGAAAAGAAACAGCCTGCAAAGGATGCGGCATACTGGGTAAAGGATGTAGAAGAAAGAGCAAAAGAATCCTTAAATGAGTACGTGGTAAAGGAAGATGCCGATGAGCTTCTTTCTCTTTCACGCGGTCTTCAGAGTGCATTCAATTCCGCAAAGAAGAAGGGCAAATACAGCGAGCTTGTCACACGCATGACAGCCATTCGCGACATTCTCAAGAATGCGGCAGACAAAAAAGCACCGAACTTTTTCAGGATGGGCTATTACCTCACCTTCTCAGGAAAAGAACTTCCTCAGATGGATGTCGATCAGCTTGACGAATATCTGTTAAAGTATCTGAACGACAACTATATGCTGGAGTTCATCGGTGATGCCGAAGCTGCTCTTAAGTTCTCTGCAGACCGTTCTTACGGCGAGATGGAAAAGAGCATCGCTGCCCTTGAAAGCGGTAAAACAGTATTTCAGAAGGATAAGCTTGTTAAGGGGGAGTGCAAAGCTGAGGCTGCGCGTCTTGACAAGCAGGTAAGGGCAACGATAGATAAGCTCGCGATCACGAAGGATTCATTAAGCTTCACTTTCGGACCTTCGATCTACCAGCAGATAGAGAACTATTTCAATGCCATCAAGACAAACAAAAAGGCTCTCAGAGTTTACAACAGAGATAAGAGAAAGTATGACCGCATTGTAGCATCCGGAAAGAAGCCTTCCTGGGAAGTTGCGGATGCTGCAGTCACAGACCTTGAGCTTATCAAGGGCAATATTGACGCGATCATAAGCCGCCTTATCTCACACTATAAAGATATCCTTTCCGCAAGGAACAGCCGTGATTATGAGAAGGAAACGGTTGCGGTCATCGACTTCCTTAAGGAAAATGCGTCCGGTGTTATTGAGAAGGTTACAAAGAGAGTTGCAAGAGAGAGAGCGATCAAGCTGATGAACGAGGTTGGTATTGCAGAGCCTCACAAGCGCTATGATCAGTATCCTTTTGAATTTTCAGGCGGTATGAGACAGCGTATCGTTATCGCCATTGCGCTTGCGGCAAACCCGGATATCCTTATCTGCGACGAGCCTACCACAGCGCTTGACGTTACCATCCAGTCTCAGATACTTGAGCTTATAAACAAGCTTAAAGAAGAGCGTAAGCTCACTGTTATCTTCATTACACATGACCTGGGCGTTGTTGCAAACATGGCAGACCGTGTTGCCGTTATGTATGCCGGAAAGATCGTTGAGTACGGTACAAGTGAGGAAGTATTCTACGAAGCAGCTCATCCTTATACCTGGGCACTGCTTTCCTCTATGCCGGATCTTGATACGAATGAGAGGCTTGAGTCTATCCCAGGAACACCTCCGAACATGATCTATCCTCCTAAGGGCGATGCATTTGCGCCTCGTAACAAATACGCTATGCAGATCGATTTCGAAAAGCAACCGCCCATGTTCAAGATCACGGATACACACTATGCCGCAACATGGCTCCTGCATCCCGATGCGCCGAAGGTTGAGATGCCCGACGTGATCAGGGAGAGGATCCGCAGAATGAAAGAAAAGAGAGGGCAGAGCAATGGCTGAAAATCAGGAAGTATTACTTAAGGTCGAACACCTCTGCCAGTATTTTAAAGTAGGGCCCGGCTTTGAGACAAAAGCAGTCGACGATGTAAGCTTTGATATCAAAAAAGGTGAGGTTTTCGGCCTTGTAGGAGAATCCGGTTGTGGAAAGACCACTACCGGACGTTCCATCATCAAGCTTTATGATATCACTTCGGGAAGTGTGTATTTCAAGGGACAGCGTATCGCTGCTGGAACACGTTCCTACAAGAAAGCGATAGCAAAGGCAAAGCAGGAATTAAAAGCTGCTACAGATCCCGCGGAACAGCAGAGACTTGAAAAGTTCATCGCTGAACAGAAGGAAGAGATAAAGAACGCAAAGCGTGACCACAAGCAGGCAGATCCGAAGCTTGTCACAAAGATCCAGATGATATTCCAGGATCCCATAGCTTCACTTGATCCCCGTATGACGGTAAAGGACATCATTGCCGAAGGTCTGGTCATTCAGGGCGAAAAAAACAAAAAGGTGATCGAGAAAAAAGTGTACGATATGCTTGAGATGGTAGGCCTTGTAAAAGAGCATGCCACAAGATATCCTCATGAGTTCTCGGGCGGACAGCGTCAGCGTATCGGTGTTGCACGTTCCGTAATCATGAACCCGGATCTTATCATCGCGGATGAGCCTGTTTCCGCGCTTGACGTTTCCGTACAGGCACAGGTAATAAACCTTTTGAACGATCTGCGAGAGAAGTTTGGTCTCACCATTCTTTTCATCGCGCATGACCTTTCTGTAGTAAAGTATTTCTCGGACCGTATCGGAGTAATGTACTTCGGAAAGATGGTTGAACTTGCGGATTCCGATGAGCTTTTTGCTCATCCTCTGCATCCGTATACAAAGTCGCTGCTTTCGGCGATCCCTCTTCCGGATCCCATCTATGAGAAGGCAAGAAAGCGTATCGTGTACAATCCGCTTGCGGAGCACGATTATTCTGTTGACAAGCCTTCGCTCCGCGAGGTTTCGCCGGGACATTTTGTTCAGTGCAACAATGCGGAGTTCGAGCGCATTCAGAAGGAATTAAAAGGTTGAAGATAAAAAATTTCAAACCGGCAGAATTCATAATAGCTTTGATCGCCGGCACCGTTATCGCGGTGCCGGTTTTTCTGCTGGGTTTGCACAGGGAATACCCGATGCTTCGTGCACTTGGTGATGCTTTTTTTGTTCCTGCGGTCGCTCTTTTGGGAGTCGCGGGTATAACTTTCGCTGCCAATGACGGCTCATTTGATTCTTTCGGTTACAGCCTGAGATATGTCTTTTTCAATCATTATCCTTCTGCGGGAGAGGCAGAGAGTTTTGCCGATTACAGGGAAAAAAAGCAGTCAAAACGTAAAAGCCCGATCAACATTCTGCTTGCAGGCTTGATCTTTCTGATCATTGCGGTGGTACTTGTGATCGTTTATTATAGCGCATCTAAAGGCTGAGGCTTTTTTAGGACTATGAGATCTGATGCTTTTGAAACAGAAGAGTGCGACTATTCCGCAGTACAGCTTGAAACCGCTGACCTGATCTTAAAGAAGGCCGTTTTTGAGGACTGGGAGCCCTTGTACAGAAATATCACAGGCAGAGCTGAGTCTGCAAAGTATATGCTCTGGAAGCCGGACGAAAACGAAGAGGCAGCTAAGGCGCGGATGCTCCGCACTATTGAATTTGAGAAAAAAGAGAAGTACGCTTTTCTGGTCTACCTGAAGTCCTCAATGGAACCTATCGGATTTGCGGCAATGCGTGAAGCAGAACCCGGGATCTTTGAAGAAATGGGCATTGCTGTCGGCCCGGAATATGTGAGACATGGCTACGGAAGGCAGATAGTGAACGCTTTTTTCAAAGAGGCTTTTGTGCAGGGGGCCACAGAATTTCGCGCAAGTTACCGCGTAAAGAACCATCCTTGCGAAAAAATGCTGGAGTCATGCGGCTTTACTTTTGACTACGATTCCGAAGAGAAGACCGATCCACATACAGGCGAGACCTACATCGTGAGAAACGTGAAAAAAATGCTGTAAAATGAACAGGGCACGGGAGATAAATCCCGCGCCCTGAATTTTTTGGACTTTAGTGTATTCCTACACCAATTATATATATATTTTGTCAACCATTATTTCTCTTACTATTGCTTTTTTCCATATCGGATAATATACTTAAGGTGTGGGGGGGGACTTTTCCATCCGGGAGATACGGAAAGGATGGAAGCATTTGAAACAAAAAGACGTAACAGAGAAAATCTTGGAAAGCTATAATGATGTTTTTGCGGACATCATAAACGGATTCCTTTTTGAAGGGGCGCAACGCGTAAGTCCGGATAGCCTTTCCGAGGCATTGGTACATTCGCAGTACAAGGCCGGTGACGGCAGGGTGCACGAAGAAGAGCGGGACGTTCTTAAAGAATGGGATAACTGCGGAATCGAATTCGCTTTGCTTGGTGTTGAGAATCAGTCAAAGGCTGAGAAATATATGCCGATGCGCGTCATTGGATATGATGGGGCGGCATACCGTAGTCAACTGCTGAATGCTGCGAGGACAAGATTTGCTCCGAGGCCGGTGATCACCATTGTTTTGTATTTTGGAACGGAACACCGCTGGAAACAGCCCAGGAACCTGCTTTCTTTGGTCAATGTTCCGGAAGGGCTGCAAGGCTTCGTCAATGATTATGTGATCACAGTATTTGAAGTGGCATGGCTTTCGGATGAACAGGTGGAACGATTTCACAGCGATTTTAAGGTGGTGGCTAACTTTTTCACCAGGAAGCGGCAAAACAAGGACTACATCCCTGACGATCCGACAGAGATAAAGCACGTGGATGAAGTGCTGAAACTTCTTTCGGCCATGACGGGAGACAGGAGATACGAAGGCCTTTTATCGGCCGGAGAGGAGATCGGAAATATGTGCGACGTAGCGGAAAGACTGGAGAGAAAAGGGATAGAGATCGGTAAGGAAATGGGCCTTGTGATAGGGACCGAGATCGGCGCAAACAATACGATCTTCAAGCTTGTGTCCAAGGGACGCCTTACTCCTGAAGAGGGTGCCGAGGAACTGAACATGGAAATGACCGAGTTCATGAATTCTATGGAAGAATGGAAAATGACCGCAAAAGCGCACTGATGCGCAGAGCGGACGCCCGCATATAGGATAAAAAAACAAAGCTGCATTCGATGGGATACGGATGCGGCTCTTTTTTTGTTTAACGGCATGATTATTTTTCATGAATTATTCACAGTAAAAGGTTTGCATGCGGGTGTAAAATGGGTTATACTAATACTAATTTGTAAAAAAACAATAAACTCGGAGGAAATGATAATGGCAATTCAATCCATTGACGCTGAAGACGATCAGTTTGCATATCGCTATGATACGCAGATGCTTATTGAAAAGAGGGATGAGGACCTCGACGAGGATGCGATCGCGGACTATATCACGGAGCATTTTGAGGGAAACAGCCTCATCGCCGCGGGAGACGAGGATCTTGTAAAGATACATTTCCATACAAATGAGCCTTGGAAAGTGCTTGAATACTGCAGCTCCGTTGGAGAGATCTTTGACATCGTGATCGAGGATATGATCAGACAGTCCGACGGAAAACAGGGCTGAAATATCCGGTTGACTTAATGACAAATATACTGACGGAGGCTGTTTGGAATGTCTCTTACTGATGTGAAAAATCTGTTTGGCTTTATTGCGGGTCTCGGTCTTTTTCTTTACGGAATGAAGATCCTGAGTGCAGGCTTGCAAAAAGCCGCAGGTGAAAAAATGAAGTCGCTCCTCGGCGCTGTTACGTCAAAGCGCGGGATGGCGATACTTGTTGGTGCACTGATAACTGCGATCATCCAGAGTTCCGGCGCGACCACGGTCATGATAGTCGGATTTGTAAACGCTGGCCTTATGAGCCTTTTGCAGTCCGTCGGCGTTACCATGGGCGCAAATATCGGTACCACGGCGACCGCGTGGCTGGTCTCGCTTGATTCCCTCGGGGAGACCGCGACCTATATAAAGCCGTCCTTCTATGCGCCTGTTATGATAGGCGTGGGCGCGGCTTTTGTGATGTTCTGCAAAAAGCATAAGCAGCAGAACCTCGGAGAGATAATACTTTCTCTCGGACTACTGTTCTTTGGCCTTTCGACCATGTCGGGTTCGGTGGAAACATATATGTCAAGCGAAGCCGTGCACAAGGCTTTCCTTGCGCTCGGAGAAAACCCCATCATGGGCCTGCTCATAGGTTTTCTTGTGACTACTCTTATGCAGAGCTCGTCGGCATCGGTCGGTGTTCTGCAGACTCTTGCGGTATATGGCGTGGTTGACGCCGGAACGGCAGTCTTTGTCTGCCTCGGCGCAAACATAGGTTCCACGACGACAGCGCTCCTTTCCGCATCGGGCGCATCGCGCGACGCCAGACGTTCCGCAGTGATAAACCTGCTGCTCAACGTTTTCGGAACGGTGATCTTTGGTATCATCATATTTATCTTCTTTAAGACAAGACCCGGAGTACAGGAATTTATCATGAGTTCCGTTGCGATCGCCATTTTCCAGACGGTCTACAAGACAGTGAATGCCATTGTATTCTATCCGTTTGCGGGTAAGCTTGTCGCACTGTCCGGCATGATAGTGAGAGAAGACAAGCCCGTGCCCGAGCAGACCGGCGCCGACGGCAGAGTGCACGACCACTCCATGCGCCTCGACGACCGTATCCTGAACACGCCTTCACTTGCGATCCAGGCCGCAAACAACTACATCATCGAGCTTGGGAACATCTGCTTAAAGAACATAGAGCGAAGCCTCGATGCCTGCATGTACCAGAAATATGAGCTCATACCAAACATATATGACTGGGAGGAAAGGATAGACGACGATACGGCGGATCTTTCCGATTTCCTCGTAAAGCTTACAAACTCGGGCCTTACGGACAGGCAGTCACTTGTCGTGAAAAACCTCATGTATACCATCATCGACCTTGAAAGAATAGGCGATCACGCGGAAAACATGGCAGATTACGCAAAGAAGATGCAGGAGCACAAGCTTTCGTTCTCTCCTCAGGGAATGACCGACCTTCTTGCGATGAAGGACGCTGTGATGGGGTCACTCACAAATGCGCTTGAAGCGCGCACAGACGGTGACCTTGAAAAGGTAAAGAAAACACTTGAATTTGAGGAAAAGGTAGACTTTTACGAGGATCAGCTTCGCGAAAACCACGTGGAAAGGCTTTCCAGAGGAGAATGCCAGTCGGAAGCAGGAGTCATTTACCTTAACCTTGTGACAAATCTTGAGAGAGTTTCCGACCATGCGGTAAACATGGTGGGATATGTAAAGTCTGAAGCGGATGACAGGACGAGACTCAGAAAGGAACAGACAGCATGAAGATCCGATTCACAAAGATGCAGGGGTGCGGAAACGACTATGTCTATATAAACGGCTTTAAGGAGCGCATCCCGGAAGACCGCAAAAAAGATATAGTCATTGCGCTCAGCGACCGCCATTTCGGCATAGGCTCCGACGGCGTGATCTTTATCAATCCGTCAAACACGGCAAACTGCGAGATGGAGATGTACAATGCCGACGGAAGCCGGGCTGAGATGTGCGGTAACGGCATCAGGTGCGTTGCGAAATATGTTTATGACAACAGCATCGTAAAGAGCACGCATATGACCATAGAGAGCGCGGGAAAGACAAAGATCATCGATGTTTTTGAAGAAAACGGCGTTGTTACCGCGGCAAAGGTAGACATGGGGCGCCCCGAGCTACTTTCGGAGCTTATCCCCGTGAAGTCGGAAAAGGACAACGTGATCGATGAGCCGATCATGGTGAACGGCAGGGAATACCGCATGACCTGTGTATCAATGGGAAATCCTCACGCAGTTGTTTTTCTCGATCCCGACGGGCTTGACATCGAAAAGATCGGCCCGTACTTTGAGAGCCACGAGAGATTTCCTCGTAAGACGAACACTGAATTTGTGAAAGTCCTTGACAGACAGAATGTGAGGATGCGTGTATGGGAACGCGGGACAGGTGAGACCCTTGCCTGCGGAACGGGATGTTGCGCGACGGCTGTGGCCTGCGTGCTGAACGGCCTCACGGATGACGAGATCACTGTCCATGTCCTTGGCGGCGATATAAAGGTCAAGTGGGACAGAGAAAACGACAGGGTATATATGACAGGTCCTGCGACCACCGTTTTCTCCGGAGAGATCGAGATCGAATAGACATTGACTTTTACGGACAAAAGGACTATCATACATGGGAAAGCAATGGCGCTTCCGCTTGTTTTTGCACGCGGAAACGCCTTATTTTTTATTTTTCAGGAGGACATCATGACACCCGTAAATACCGAATTTGCAAAGCTTCCCGGAAGCTATCTTTTTTCAACCGTTGCAAAAAAAGTCGCAGCATATACCGCAGAACACCCCGATGCAGAGATCATAAGGCTTGGGATAGGGGATGTGACACAGCCTCTTGTGCCCGCAGTGATAAAGGCTCTTCATTCGGCGGTGGACGAGATGGGAGCCGCGGAAACGTTCAGGGGCTATGCTCCGGACCTCGGCTACCCGTTTTTAAGAGAGGCAATCGCCAAGAACGATTTTAAGCAGCGCGGCTGTGACATCTCGCCTGACGAGATCTTTGTTTCGGACGGCGCAAAAAGCGATTCGGCCGATATTCAGGAGCTTTTCGGACGATATGCCGTTATCGCTGTGTGCGACCCCGTATATCCTGTTTATGTCGATTCCAATGTCATGGCGGGGCGCTGCGGCGAGTATGACAAAGAGACACAGAAATGGAGCAGAGTGGTATATATGCCCTGTACCGAGGAAAACAACTTTGTTCCGATGATCCCCGCGGAAAGACATGATGTGATATATCTCTGCTCTCCTAACAACCCCACGGGCACCGCGATGAAAAAAGCGGATCTGCAGCGTTTCGTGGACCATGCGAACGAGACGGGAGCCGTGATTCTTTTTGATGCTGCGTATGAGGCCTATATCACAGAGCCTGACGTGCCTCATTCCATCTATGAATGTGAAGGCGCAAAGACCTGCGCAATAGAGCTGAGGAGTTTTTCAAAGAATGCCGGATTTACCGGCTTGAGACTGGGCTATACCGTCGTACCCAAGGAGCTGGAAAGAGGCGGGCTGTCACTTCACGACATGTGGGCAAGGCGACACGGAACAAAGTTTAACGGCGCTCCGTACATTGTGCAGCGCGCGGGAGAAGCCGTGTATTCCGCGGAAGGGAAAGCGGAACTCAAGGAACAGCTTTCCTATTACCAAAATAACGCCAAAACGATACGTGATGGACTTGTCTCTGCGGGATTTACAGTTTACGGCGGGGTAAGTTCACCCTATCTGTGGCTTAAGACACCGAATAATTTAAACTCCTGGGAGTTTTTTGACCTGCTTCTGGACAAAGCGCGTATCGTCGGAACTCCCGGAAGCGGCTTTGGACCGCACGGAGAGGGGTATTTCAGGCTCACCGCTTTCGGAACGCATGAAAACACAGTCAAAGCGATGGAAAGAGTGAACAGCCTCGGACTCAGTCATTTTATGGCATAAAAATATTGTAAAACCGCGCTTGTAGCGTTATAATGATCACAGAGAAAGGCTTCTTCGGAGGCCTTTTGGCATATTGGGCATGTACCGCATCATGAGAGGAGAGCGTCACACATGGAAAAATTCAGCAAGATCAACTATGTAAGACCTGATTACAAGGAACTGAAGAAAAAGATAAGCGAGCTCTTGAAGAAATACGAAAAGGCTTCTTCCTACGAAGAGCAGAAAAAGATCACGCTTGAAATTGAGGACATCTACAAAGACCTTTACGACATGGAAGTGGTCTCCTCGGTAAGAAATACCATCAACACCGCGGACGAGTTCTATGAGAACGAGGAAAACTACATCAGAAAAGAGAGCGCGGGCCTCACAAAGATCCGCAGAAAGCAGTCCGAACTCAGCATCAATTCCAAGTTCAGAAAAGAATTTGACAAGGAATTCGGAAAGCTCATAAACTACAACACCGAGCAGCAGCTGAGACTCCTCGATCCCGCCATTATCCCGGAGGAGATCAAAGAAGGAAATCTCGGACAGAAATATTCAAAGACGGTTGCGACCTGCAGCTGCGATTTCCGCGGTGAAAAGTGCAATTTCTATGGGCTTCTGAAGCACATGCAGAGCACCGACCGCGAGGAGAGAAAAGAAGCTTTTGAAGCATGGGCAAAGATGTACAAGAGTGTTTCAAAGAAGCTTGACGGCTATTACGACAAGCTTGTCGAGCTCCGCGTGCAGCAGGCAAAGAAGCTTGGTTTTAAGAGCTACACCGACATGGCATATCTCGGGATGCAGCGCTATGACTACACCCAGAAAGACGTTGAAGTGTTCAGGAAGCAGGTGGTCGAATATATCGTTCCCGCCGCGGACAAGCTCTACAAGGAGCAGGCAAAGCGACTCGGCGTAAAGAAACTGAAATTTTACGATGAGCAGCTTGTTTTCCCGGAAGGAAACGCTGTTCCCGAAGGCACCACAAAGCAGCTTGTGAAAAAGGCTTCGCAGATGTACCATGAGCTTTCAAAGGAAACAGGCGAGTTCTTTGATTTCATGACGAAATATGAGCTTTTTGATCTTGAGACCAAGCCCAACAAGCACATGGGCGGCTACATGACATTTTTACCGAAGCGCATGGCACCGTTCATTTTCTCAAACTTCAACGGGACCAGCGCGGATGTGGATGTTCTCACACATGAGGCGGGACATGCTTTCCAGGGCTATATCGGAGCACGCACGCAGCCTCTTATGGAGATGGCGTCTTCGACCAGTGAGGTGAACGAGATACATTCCATGTCCATGGAGCATTTTACCTATCCCTGGATGGAGCTGTTCTTTGGGAAGAACGCGGACAAATACCGCTATTCGCATCTCACAGAGGCTTTAAAGGTCATCCCTTATCTTGTTGCGGTTGACGAATTCCAGCACGAAGTGTTCAAAAAGCCCACGATGGATGCGATGGGAAGACGTAAGGTATGGAAAAAGCTCGAAAAGAAATACCTTCCCTGGAGAGACTATGACGGGAATGAATTCCTTGAGGGCGGCGGTTTCTGGATGCAGAAGCAGCACATTTTCCTTTATCCTTTCTACTACATCGATTATGCGCTTGCAGCGACCTGCGCGTTCCAGTTCTACATAAAGTCCTTAAAGGACCGCGAGGGCGCATGGAAAGATTACGTTGAGCTCTGCAAGGCGGGCGGCAGCAAGGGATATTTCGACCTTTTAAAGCTTGCTCATCTCAAGAACCCTCTTAAAGAGGGCACGCTCAAAAAGACTGTCGAAGATGTGGTAAAGCAGATCGGAGTGCTTGAAAAGAAGTTAAAATGACTTTTGTTCGGGAGGCGCGATATGGCAGTGGACGAAAGGATCGAAAAACTGTACAAGATCATCAGTGATTCGGACAACATCGTGTTCTTTGGCGGCGCGGGAGTGAGCACCGAGAGCGGTATACCGGATTTCAGGTCGCAGGACGGGCTGTATATGATGAAATACAAATACCCGCCGGAAACCATTGTAAGCCACACGTTCTTCAGGGAAAAGACCGAGGAATTTTATGAGTTTTACAGGGACAAGATGATCTATGAGGACGCAAAGCCAAACATCACTCATTATTTCCTTGCAAAGCTTGAACAGATAGGAAAGCTCAAGGCCGTGGTAACTCAGAACATCGACGGGCTGCATCAGGCCGCGGGAAGCAAAAACGTGATAGAGCTTCACGGAAGCACGCTCAGGAACTACTGCATGAGCTGCGGAAAGAAATACGGGCTTGACGCGGTGCTTAAAACGAGCGGCGTTCCGAAGTGCGAATGCGGCGGCATCATAAGACCCGACGTGGTCCTTTATGAAGAGCAGCTGTCGGAGGTCGACATAGAGCGCGCGATAACCGCGATAGAAAACGCAGACGTGCTGATCATCGGAGGCACATCGCTTTCCGTTTATCCCGCAGCGGGCTTTATAAGAGGTTTTTCGGGCAGCAGTCTTGTGCTGATAAATAAATCCGCCACAAGCTATGACAGGAATGCGGACCTTTTGATCAACATGGGGCTTGGCGAGGTTTTCGGAGAACTCGACAAAAGATTTTGACTTTGACTTTACTTTTTCAGCGCAAATGATACAATAACAAATAAAAATTTTTAAGGAGTGCGGTTCATGGCAAATGAAAATGAAGAGGTCTTAACGACCGGCAAAAATTTCATTGAACAGTTTGTGGAGGAGGATATCGCTGAAGGCGGGCGTTTTGCCGGACAGCAGGTACATACCCGTTTCCCACCGGAGCCCAACGGCTATCTTCACATCGGCCACTGCAAGGCACTGTGCATAGATTTCGGCACTGCCGAAAAGTTTGGCGGCATCACCAATCTCCGCATGGATGACACAAATCCCACCAAAGAAGACGCAGAGTTTGTGGACGCGATAAAGGAAGACATCCACTGGCTCGGTTTTGACTGGGGCGACAGGTTTTTCTACGGATCCGACTATTTTGAAAAGGACTATGAATTTGCGGTGGAGCTGATAAAGAAGGGGCTGGCTTACGTATGTGAGCTCACTCCGGAAGAGTTCTCCAAATACCGCGGTGATACGCAGACACCCGCAACAAGCCCTTACAGGGACAGACCGGTAGAAGAGAACCTGGATCTTTTTGAGCGCATGAAGAACGGTGAGTTTGAGGAGGGAAAATACACTCTCCGCGCAAAGATAGACCTGGCTTCGGGCAATTTCAACATGAGAGATCCTGTAATCTACAGGATCCGCTACATTGAGCATCACAGGCAGGGCAAAAAATGGTGCATCTACCCGATGTACGATTTTGCGCATCCCATCCAGGACGCGCTGGAGCACATCACGCATTCCCTCTGCAGTCTGGAATATGAGGATCACAGACCTCTTTACGACTGGGTCATCAACAACGTTTCAGTGCCTTCAAAACCTCGTCAGATCGAGTTTGCAAGGCTTGGCATCAACTATACCGTGATGTCAAAGAGAAAGCTCAGAAGGCTTGTGGAAGAGGGCATCGTTTCAGGCTGGGACGATCCGAGAATGCCCACACTCTGCGGTCTCAGAAGAAGAGGCTACACTTCGGCATCCATCCGCGATTTCTGCAACAAGATCGGCGTTGCGAAGGTTTCGAGCACAGTGGACTATTCTTTCCTTGAGTCGTGCTTAAGAGACGATCTCAATCAGAATGCGCCGAGAAAGATGGCTGTCATCAGGCCCATAAAGCTCATCCTCACAAACTATCCCGAGGGACAGACTGAGGAGCTTGACATTGAGAACAATCCGAACGATGAGAATGCCGGTACCAGAAAGGTAACCTTCTCAAGAGAGCTCTACATCGAAGCGGACGATTTCCTTGAGGAGCCCATCCCGAAGTACAAGAGATTATTCCCCAACGGTCCCGAGTGCCGCTTAAAGAGCGCATATCTCATCACCTGCACAGGCTGCAAGAAGGACGAAAACGGCAATGTGACGGAAGTTTATGCGACCTACGATCCCGAGAGCCGCGGAGGAGATCCCGCTGACGGCAGAAAGGTCAAGGGAGCCACTCTTCACTGGGTAAATGCGGCGGATTCCGTTGATTTTGAGGCAAGGCTCTATGATTATCTTTTCTCGGATCCCGCTCCGGATGCGGCTGAGGACTACATAAGCGTACTGAACAAGGATTCGCTTGAGATCCTTAAGGGCTGCAAGGGCGAAAAGAGCCTCGGAGATGCGGTGATCTCAAAGGCGGGAGAGACGGAGCCTTCGTTCCAGTTTTTGCGTCTCGGCTATTTTGCTCTCGATTACAAGGATTCAAAGCCCGGACAGCTTGTTTTCAACAGGTCCGTTGCGCTTAAGGACGGCTTTAAGAAGTGATCCGATATGGGAGAAAATGACATTTTCAAAGAAGCGCTCGGAGCGATGGTGCGTGACAGTGCCTACGGAGATCAGGTGAGGCATCTTTACGACCTCGGCTACGACGTGGAAAAGATAAAGGCTTCACTGGACTATCCGGCCACTACGGAAGCGATAAATGCAGTTATCGCGCGATACGAAGAGGAGAAGTCCGCGGGGCGACGCGAGTTTGTGGAAGACACAGATCTCGGCGGGAGAAAGACATTCAGACTGAAAAAAGATCAAGAGGTGTCAACGTAGTTGGCACCTCTTTTTACGCCATAAGCCGGCAGCATAGCTGCCGGCTTACAACAAATCACGCTGTGCCAAATAAACCGGCACAGCGTGAAAGGCCAAGAGGTGCCAGTTTACCTGGCACCTCTTGACATAATATAGGGGAGTGAGATGATTAAAAACTTGTAAGCAATTTTTTGAGAAGGACGTATAAGGTTTTCGCGTCATCCGGAGAAAGATTCACACATCCGGAAAGCTTTAGCGGAACCTCCAGAGCCTCGTCCTTTAAGGCTTCACCCGAATCGGTGAGAGTGACCATAAGATTTCTCTCGTCATCCTTTGAGCGGGTACGTGTCACATACCCTTTTGATTCGAGTTTTTTAAGTACAGGCGTGAGTGTGCCTGAATCGAGATACAGCTTTTCCCCGAGTTCTTTTACCGTGACACATTTTTTCTCCCACATGACCATCATGGTGATGTACTGTGTGTAAGTGAGGTCCAGGGGATCGAGAAGAGGCTGGTAGCGCCTCACTATTTCCTTTGAAACTGCATAAAGCGGGAAACAGAGCTGGTTATCAAGTTTTAAAATATCGTATTTGGCGTCGTCCATGATATTTTACCTTGTTTTCATCATAATAATGCGGAAACCTTGGCGTCAAGGCTTTCGGGCTTGTCGGTGGGAGCAAAACGCTCAACAACGTTTCCGTTCCTGTCTACAAGGAACTTTGCGAAGTTCCATTTGATGCGGTGGTTGAGGAATGAGTGCTTCTGCTCCTTGAGATAGGTGTAAAGTGGAGACTCGTTCTTTCCGTTCACGTCGATCTTTTTGAAACGGGGGAATGTTGTCTTGTAGCGGAGGGTGCAGAACTCGTTGATGTCGTGATCTGAGCCCGGAGCCTGTCCCGCAAACTGGTTGCAGGGGAAATCGAGTATCTCAAAGCCCTTGTCCTTATATTTGTCATAGAGCTTCTGAAGTCCTTCGTACTGGGGAGTGAAGCCGCAGCCTGTGGCCGTGTTCACGATGAGAAGGACTTTTCCTTTATATTCTGATAATGAAACATCTTTATTCTTGTTGTCTTTTACAGTGATATCATAAAGTGCCATACTTAGTCTCCTTTCGAAAAACGTGTTGTGGTTGATTGCGATTAGATTGTACACAATTAAATTGAATTTGTCAATACCTTTTTTTGAAAATTTTTTCATCTTCTTTTGTTTCATAGGAAATGAGTAGAGAACAAGCGGGTTTTATGGTAGAATCAGATTATTGAACTTATGGGAGGATAGTGAGGGAATATGAGAGCGGGAGACAAGATCACAATAAACAGAACGGTGCTTAAAAACAGGCTTACAATGGCGCCGACGGTGAAATTTGACATGGCATCCGCAGACGGAAAAGCGACGGATGAGCATGTGGAGCATTACAGGGAAAGAGCGGAAGGCGGATACGGGCTTATCTGCGTGGAAGCCACAGCAGTGACGCCGGGCGGAAGATTTGGAAAAAATCATATGGGGCTCTGGGAGGACGGACAGATCCCGGGTCATGAAAGAATAGCAAAGGCGTGCCACGATGCGGGCGCGGCAGTTATCATACAGCTTAATCATGCGGGCCTGAACTCGGCGCCTGACCTGGGAGAAGTGATAGCGCCGTCAGCCGTGCCGACAAGAAGAGAAGGCGTTTTTGCGAAAGAGATGACCGTGAATGACATAAGAAATATGCAGGAAAGGTTCGCGGATGGCGCAGTGCGCGCAAAGAAAGCGGGATACGACGGCGTGCAGCTGCACGGGTGCCACAGCTATCTTATAAATCAGTTTATGTCAAAAAAGACGAACCTCCGTACCGACGAATACGGCGGAAACGTTGAAAACAGGGCAAGATTCGGCTCTGAGACGATAAGGCTTATACGTGAGAGATGCGGCGAGGATTTTCTCATTTCTGTGAGGATAGCGGGCGTGGAGCCCGATGTCGCGACTGCCATCGAGGTTGCCGAGGAATATGTGAAAGCGGGCTGTGACTATCTTCAAGTATCGACAGGCATTGAGTGGGACGATCCCACGCTCAAGGATGAAGGAAAGCCGTATAATCTCATCTGTGAACTGGGTGTGAGGTTTCATGAGCATTTTAAGGGGCGCGTCCCGGTTTCTTGCGTAAATGGTATCCTTACGCCTGAGGCAGCGCGGTTTCTTATAGAAAACGAGCTTGTGGACACAGTGGACCTCGGAAGGGCGGCTCTTGCGGATCCTGCGTTCTGCAGGGCGGTGCTGGAAGGCGCCTCCTATGTGAAATGTTTCGATTGTCCCAGATGCCAGTATGGGCCCGGTATGCCGCACAAATGCCCTGCCGAACTATCAAAAAAGTCTTCAATTTTACCGGGAAATCACGTATAATGTCCGTTGGACAAGCTAAAGGCTGCGGAACTGGCTGCGGACTTTGACCGTAACGGACGGGATGCTGAACGTGCCGGAGGAATATGGGAGTTTTGTTTCGGAGGGATTCAAAAAGAAGGCAGAGCGTATGTTCAAAGCGAAAGGAGAGAAAAAATGATCAAGTTCAGAAATGGCTATTATGCCGATATCCGGGTGGAGGACCGGAGCAGGACCGTGATTTCCTACAAGGCGGGAGCACTGGAGGAAATGCGGAACCGTAAGGAAAAGCAGGCATTTCTCCGTGTTTATGACGGAAAAATGTGGTATTACGCATCCACAACGGATACGGACCACCTGCAGAAAACATTGGACAGGCTGTACGAGGCGGCGACGGAAAACCCGGCGATCTCAGAGGACCCTGTGGTAAAGCGCTTTGAAATAAACAAGGACAAGGTGTTTACCTTTGCGGACCATTCTATAAGGGATATCACACTTGCAGAAAAGCAAAAGCTCCTGCTGGGCTTCCTTCCGATCCTCACAGAGGATAAGTGTGTGGTACTGCCTACGGGAACATATCTTGACCGTAACAGCATTTTTCATTTCATGTCAAGCCTGGGCGCGGACATTGAATATGACTATCAGACCTGCGGTCTCAGCTTCGGCTTCAGCATGGCGGAGGGAGAAAAGCAGTTCCAGGGCTTCTGGCAGAAGGGCGGAACGTTCTTTGATGACATGAAGGGGCTCGAGGAGGAACTGAGAAAGAATGTACAGGAGCAGGCCGCGTTCCTCAGAAATTCCGTACCTGTGGAAGCCGGAAAGTACCCTGTGGTGCTTTCGCCTCAGGCTGCGGGCGTATTTGCACATGAATCCTTCGGACACAAGTCCGAATCCGACTTTATGCTTTCGGACGAGACCATGAAGAACGAATGGCAGCTGGGAAAGACAGTGGGCTCAAAGATCCTTTCGATCGCGGAGTGCGGAAGCATTGTAGGCTCCGGATTTGTGCCTTATGACGATGAAGGCACGGAAGCACGTAAAAGCTATCTGATCAAAAACGGTGTGCTTGCGGGAAGACTGCACAGCGCCCAGACGGCGGCAGCGCTCGATGAAGGCCTGACTGGCAACGCGCGCGCGATAGACTGCACCTTTGAGCCGATAGTCCGCATGACCACCACATACATCGAAGGCGGCGATATGGATTTTGATGAGCTTATCGCGCCCATCGAGAAGGGATATTTTATAAA
>JAEENL010000154.1 GCA_016283775.1 Lachnospiraceae bacterium
GTAAGCGAGAAGCTGGTTTCCAAGTCACGAGTGGCGATCAGCAAAGTGGTTGTCTGCTCGGTTGCTCGGTTGGTTGTTCGCTGATCGCGTGTGCCTCGACGACGCTAAGTGGCATTGCCCTGCGTTATGGAGTCATGGTCCGTAAGACCACTATACGCCCATCTATCCGCGTTGTCAACTCGCAGTTTGGGCTTCTGCCCCTGCGATTCTCCCCGTTCTTCCGCGCGTGTCAGACGCAATAATCAAGACTGTTATTTTTGGATGCTTTTTACGTCTTTTCTGAAAAAGCCCGTTATGTCCCATCAAGCCTGATTGTTTCCGTACTGGTCGATGCGTGTTAGACGGTTTTTCGCGAAAACGAACAAGATTCTTAGCGAGAACAAATGAATATATGCATGTCAAGTGGTTTACGAAAAAAAGTCAAAAAACGCAAAAAGTAGGAAAACAATAAGAGAAGAAGAAACGGGTACAAACGGATATTTGCGAGGTTACAAACTATACCGAGGTAGTAATGTGATGCTGCGTAATTCTGCCTCAAAACCGCTCAAAAGTGTGATTTTCAAAGATGATTCTTATCTTTTCTCCTACAGAGACGGTTATTTTCGAACAATACCGAGTTCGCGTTTATACTTATAAAACGTGTTGTTCGACACCCCTGCAAGCTTCATGCACTCGCTGTCTGTCAGGTTGCCACCGAAGCTCCGTGAGTGTTTCCTGATGATTTCCTTCGTAGCAGCACTCTTTTTTACGGTATACACAGAGCCCTTCGGACTCCCGATCTGCTTACCGTTCAGTCGAGCTACCTCAATCCCCTCTTTGACTCTGGTCTGGATATCACGAACCTCTTTTTCAGCTTGCTGAAAAGCGATCTCGATCTGTTCTTTTGCGAGCGCCATCAGATATCTGTTGATACCATCCAGGACGTAGTCGATCTTGTCTCCGACGAGCTGGATATTGCTTTGCAGCGCCCGCTTATACGTTTCTGTGTTGATATGCGGCTCCTTTATAAATACGAGTTCAACGCCGCGAATGTACAGATCCTCATACGCCGCGAATCCTTCCTCGGCATTACGACTCATCCTGGAAACAGAATCAAATACGATCGTATCCCCAGCTTTCACGCGGGCAAAGAGCTTCTGCCACTCCGTCCTTTCCATACTTGTGCCGGTATATTTCTCCTGGACAATGATCGCTTCAGGATATCTCTCCTTGATGCTTTTGATCTGACGATCCAGTTTCTGTGTCCGTGTGCTCACTCGCGCATAGGCATAAATCATTCTGTCGTTCCCTATCATAGTATTTTTAACTATAGTTATTTTTGATAGTCCCATTATGGCGCGATCCACAGTATTTGTCAAGCAATTTTAATAGGAAAGCGCGAGATGTTATTTTTAATATATTACGTATGCAATGTTTGTCCCATTCCCCGATCCTCATAATACAAGTGGACGGATTCACCCGTATCAAACAGAAAGGAGAATATCCGGATGATAAAACTTGTTACGAGCAGCCGATGCAAGAAAGCAGCAGAGGCCTTAATCAACAGCGGATCCGTCAAAATGCAAAAAGGCGACAGGGAGTATATCATCACCTGGAAGCCCGGTGTACGTGCAGCGTATTATAGTCGTGTCCCCGGATCCGACGAGGAGCTTTTGAACCTTGCATGGAAACGTGTCACAATCTGCAACGCAAAAACCGGTGCTGCTATCGATTCGACATTAACATGGGTCAATGGCTGTATCCCGATCCATCAACCCGGCAAACAGCCCATCCAACTCTTCGATATCCACCGGATAAATCCCCGTCGCCTTGTACAGTTCTTCCTCATCGATCTCCACATAACCATCCACTTCCGCAGCCGCCACCCATACAGGCATCGTCCTTTTCAGGCAGTCGATTACAAGGACTTCCTCGCCCTTGATCTTGAGTATCCTCAGAATTGAATCTCCCTTACGCATCAACTGCAGATTCTCCATCAACAATCAACCTCCATTCTACGCCCCTGCGCATCCAATAGTTCCGGCTTGCGTCCAGCAATTCCATCGTCTGCGGACGGATCAAAAGCTTTTTTAAGCACGTCTCAAACGCGATAAAATCCCCGTCCCGCGTCTTACACAAAAAATCCGTTGTGTACGCATCCCACGGTGAGCCTTCCAACACCACGTTACACCGGATCTCCGCGATCTCATCATCCCGTTCCAACTCGTCCAGTGCTGCGAGCTGCAGCGCATCGTATGTGCGGCATACCCCCTCCGCCTTAGTCACCGTTTTCTTGATACATCGTCCCTTAAAGTTCTTTTTCCTCATAATAATCACTCCTTTCGCGGTTCCCAACTTTTTCCCACTTTTGTCCCAAAAATCCCCGATTTAGCGTTTTTCTTCCCAACTTCCGAAAAAGTCGGGAAAACTCGATTCCCCAAAAAGCCCTAAATATCTGTATTTTTAGCCTATCACCTCCCAACTTTTTCCCACCCGATTTTGAAAAACGTGGATTTCACCATGTCACAGGGCAAACCCATTTCTTCTCAAAAGGGCAAAATCACATCGTCTCATCACACCCACCTCCAACGCGTCTTCCAATGGTTCCGCTCCTGGTTGTCTGACTGGTTGTACGGTTGTTCCGGTTC
>JAEENL010000155.1 GCA_016283775.1 Lachnospiraceae bacterium
CAGAAGATCTTCCGATTCCCACATCATCAGACAGTTGCTGTCGTTTTTCTGGACCTTGTGCCAATTGTTCTCATAGACGGTGCGCATCATATATGAGAGGCTTAAGTCGGTCGCTATGATATAGAACTTTCCGTTGTCCGCGCGCGCTATCGTGGCATCCCGCACACCCTTTTCGTTAAGCATTGCCCAGAGCACAGGCTGTCCGTTGTTTATCGCTTCCCAGTGAAAACCGTCACGGCTTATCGCAAAATATATCTGTTCGCCGTCGGGCGTTCTTTTTTCTTTAAAATGAACAAAAAGATAGTGCTGCATTTTCATTCTCCCCGTCACAGAACTTTTAGTATCTCATCACGCACAGAGTCCATCCGTGCATCAGAGATGCCGAAATTCATGCTTCTGTAGCTCCAGAGGGCGCGTCCTATGCCAAACTTGTCAAAACATTTACAGATGGTGCTTATCCACTTTAATGCATCCTCGCAAGTCGCGTTCTCGATGACACCGAACTCGCCGCAGTAAAGCTGTACGTTTCTTTCTTCCGCAATGCGCACTGCGCGGTTTACCAGGTTTTCGAAATACTCGATGCCGAGCACTTTGTTTTTGTCTTCATACTGAGCGGGAGGGAAGCCGTTTCCGAGCTGTTCCTTCGAAAATCTGTCATAGTCACCGTAGGTCGACTCGAAGGGCATCCTGAACTTCAAATCCATGCTGTCGATCCAGCCCGCGCCCTGATGCGTAAAGATCAGAGGCTCATAGCAATGGAAATTGTAAACGACATTTTCGTCAAGAGTCGCGGGAAGGTCGGGAAGCGCATCGATGCTGTTGTTCCAGTAGCCGCCCAGAAGTATCTTTGTATCCTTCGTGATATTTCTGATCCTCTTTATGCACTCGGTGGAAATGGCGTTCCAGCTGTCGGAATACTCCTTTGCCGTAACTTCGTTAAGGAGCTCAAAGGCCACGCGGTCGCTGTATTTTCCGAAACGCTTTGCGAGTTCCGTCCACATCCTGTAAAAGCGTTCCTGATAGTCCCTGCTGTCAAAGAAACCGATCTCTGCTTCTCCCTTGTCAAAGCTGAATCCGCAGGTCTTATGGATATCGAGCACCATGTTGAGACCATATTTTCCGCACCAGTCAACGGCCTTCTGAATGTAGGCAAAGCCCTCTTCTTTGTAATTACCCTGTTCGTCCTCAAAAAGGTTGTAGTCGACAGGCACGCGGACATGGTCGAGACCCCATTTTCTGATGGTCTCTATATCCTCTTCTTTGATAAAATTATCATATCTTTCTCTGGTGTGATCGCACTGGGAAAGCCAGCCGCCGAGATTTACGCCGTGTGAATATCCTTCAAGTCTTCTCATGTCTTTTCCTTTCCTGTTTCACTCTGTTACAAGGCCGCTCATTGTGTTGAACAATTCCGGATAGTCCTGTTTCATTCTTAACGGTCTTCCGTCCGTTCCGAAAAAAGCATGAGATGAGGTGCCGAGGCATACCAAATCCCCGTTTTCGTTCTTCATCTCATATGCGAGGAACAGCTTAACACCTTTGAATTCTTTTACCGAAACCATGATATTTACCTTCTCTGAAAACACGGTGGGCTTTTTGTAATCACAGGAGACCGAGAGCACGGGAGAAACTATCCCCATCTCCTCAAGCTTTGCAAAATCCCAGCCTATCTGCGAAAGAAAATCCACCCTGGCCTCTTCCATCCATCTCACATAGTTGGAATGATGTGTGATCCCCATCTTGTCGGTCTCGTAATACTGCACGGAATGCACATATGGTCTCATTTTCCGGTTCTCCTTAAACACCGGTCATCACCGGCTCTGTTATTTTCTTATCCTGATATTCGTTATCGCGCACTGGTCACCAGTGACCGTCGCATAGAGCTTATCCTGACGGCACAGTATTTCTGTGGTGCTCTTTATGTAGATACCGTCGTTTACGGTGCGCACTGTGACGGTATTGTCCTTTTTCTCAAATGTCACAGTACAGTCAAATCCGTCCTTAACAAAGCTCTTCCATGCGTTCCAGCTTTCAAAATCATCTGTTTTGTTTACCAAAATGGAGACCTTGCTCTCACTGTCCTCTTCCAAACATTCGCCGTCGAGTCTCAGCAGCGAAAAGCTGCGATATGAGGGACCGTTCACAAGGCCGTTCTCAGAAGAAAAGATGCCTATGAAAGGACAGTGCCATACCAGCCTCGAAGTGGGAAGTCCTTTCGCATGGAAAGAGATCACCGTCCCGTCCTGTATCTCTATACCTGCGGTTGAAGCCGTCCTGTATCCGTTTATCTGGATATTCGGCACATCACCGTCAGGTCCTTCAAGATAGCTGATTTTGGGAGCTATTCTCGGTATCGCATCCTCAGGCTCGGGGTCGACACCCTTCACTACCGATACTTGCCCAAAATGGCAGCGTTCTCCGGTAAAACCGAGGTAAGCAAATCTCGAGCAGTCGGGAAAAGCAATGATATGCTCACACGTCCTGTTCTTTCCTGTGATCCTTACAAACGCGTGATCCTCTGTCCTGAACGCCTCGACAATATATTCGTCATCGGAAAGCCCGTTCGGTATCGTATTCGGTATTATCTTTGACTGCAATTCTCTTGCCCCCGACTTTTCCGCGGAGCCGTCAAACTTCATCTCGCAGTACTCGTAGTACAAAAGATCCTTTTTTTCTTTTTCATCATCATGAAAATGCGCGTCAAGAGAATCAAACACGAGGAGCGAAGGCTTCGGGACCCTCCCGGGGACCGTCCTGTCGGGACCGACCTGCATCTTTATCGTGGTGATGTATTGCGAGAGCACGAGGCCCTCGGAAACATCGCTCTTGTAAGCATCTACGGAAAAACCGTTCTTACCGGTGATCCCCTGAAGCTCTTCATGTTCCTTCATCTCATATTCCATATCCAGGTCGATGAGATGTATCATGATCCTTCCGAAATCAGGATCGAACTGCGTTCCGAGGCCTTTTACAAATTCCTCGCGGACCTTCTGCTGAGGTATGGTTGCACGATAGCTTCTCTTTGAAGTCATTGCGTCATAGGCATCCGCGACCGAGATTATCCTCGCGGCTTCCGGTATG
>JAEENL010000156.1 GCA_016283775.1 Lachnospiraceae bacterium
ATTTCCCTGATCTGTGAAAGTGTATATCTTTCGCTCTGCTGAAGGAGCTTTCTCACAACGAAATCCTGTGCAGAGATCGCCGACGCCATTTCTCCTCTTCCCGCTCCGGTCTCTTTCATTTCCTTTATGACATAAAGCTGGTCGTAATGCCTGAGCAGCATGTAAAAGATCATCTGTACAGGCTCACGCATCGCGGTAAGAGTGGCATAAATGGAAAGGGCTTCTCTCCGCCTTCCGGTGACCATGCTGTCCGTCATATCAAATATCCTTGCGGACAGCGCTTTTACGCAGACGGCATCGATGTCCTCATTGGTTATGACTTCACGGTCAAAGGCATAGAGCACAAGCTTGTCTATCTCGTTTTTCAGATTCTGCATGTCCTGCCCTGCATATTTCACAAGGTAGTCCGCGGTCGCGGCGCTTATCCTTTTTCCGTTTTTTGCAAGTCCCTGCGCTATCCAGTTTCTGAGATCGTTTTCCGACGGCGCGTTGATCTCCGCGGCGTAGCCGTTCGCAACGACTGCCTTGAACAGTCTGCTGCGCTTATCGACCTCTGTGATCTTTCTTCCGTCCTTTTCGCGGTCCTTTTTTTCAACAAAAACGAGCACTGTGGTATCCGGTATCTCTTTTATGAAATCAGTGAGCTTGTCCTTGTCCGAGCCTGAGCCCGCCGTGCTTTCCGCGTCTTCAGGTTCCTCGTCTTTGTCCTTCGCTGTACTGCCTTTTCCCTTGAACAGCCCACTGCCATACACAATCACAAGACGCCTGTCGGCAAAAAAAGGCATGGTGCTGCTGATCCCGATGAGCTCGTTTATGTCGAGAGAATCTCCCTGAAAAACAGTGGTGTTCATCGTGTCCTCGGGATCGCAGACAGCCGCTGCGAGCTTCTTAGCATACATTTTTTTAAGGTATTCCTCTTCGCCGTACAAAAGATATACCCTTTTATATTCTCCTGTATTTATATCTCTTGTGATGTTCTTCATTGTTCACTGAAAATATCGAGCATTTCCTCAGTCTTAAAATGATATCCGGCATAGGTGCCTGTATGCGCCCGTCTCACTGCTTCAAGTTCCTTTAAGACATTGTCGGCTACGTTAAACGAAAACAGCCTGTCGAGCGGCGTGGAAACGATAAACTGCATGCTGTAGACAGTGGATCTTGAAGCGGGAACGCCACTCATGCCTCCGCTGCAGTTCATGCATATGAATCCGCCTTCTTTTGCGTTAAAAAGCACATGCTCCTCATCGATCAGTTCCTTACCGCATTTCATGCAGCGGTAGGTCTCCGGCATTTCTCCGTTTTCCGTGAGGAATCTGAGTTCAAAGACTATGCGGATGAGGCGCCTGTCCATCATTCCCTTTTCAAGAGCCCTGAGAGCCGCATAAAGGAGGTTCAGCTCGGTCTTTGCGTTCACGTTCTCACGTGTGAGGGCCAGCGCAAATTCACAGAAATACATGCCATAGTAGATCTTGTCGAGATCGTCGTGGACACCCGCAAAAGAGGTGCGGATGTCGGCGCTTTCGACGTTGAAGCTTCCGTCTCTTGACTCATAGAGCACAAACTCACCGAACGAAAAAATCTGAGAACAGCCCATCAGCATGCTGGTGGGCCGTCTCGCTCCCCGCGCGAACGCGGATATCTTTCCTCTTTCTTTTGTAAGGATGGTAACGCGTCTGTCCGATTCAGACAGGTTCATGGATGCGATGACCATGCCCGTAACGGTGACTTTGCCGTTCATTTTGCCCCCGTGCTTTAGTCCCTGCCGTTTATCGCTTCGGGATCGTATCCGAAGCTTTTCAGCATTTTCTCAGAGTCGCGCCAGTCCTTTCTGACCTTGACCCAGAGCTTTAAGTTTACCTTGTATTCAAAGGCTTTTTCTATCTCGATCCTTGCTTTGGTGCCGATCTTTTTAAGCATCTCGCCGCCCTTGCCGATGATGATGCCCTTGTGCGAATCGCGTTCGCAGATGATAGTGGCCTCTATGTCGGTAACGGTGTCTCCGGTCTCGGGGCGTACACGTTCGTGCATCTTTTCGATGGTGACCGCGATCCCGTGCGGCACTTCGTCTCCGAGGAGGCGCAGAGCCTTTTCCCTTATTATCTCGCCCGCGATGTTCCGCTCGGTCTCCTCTGTAACGGTGTCCTCATCGTAATACATGGGGCCGTAAGGAAGGTAGCGGATCATCGTCTTTAAGAGTTCGTCCGTTCCTTTGTTCTTTTTGGCGGAAACAGGAACGATCTCGGCAAAATCAAAGCTTTCGGAATATGCTTTGATGCACTCCGCAAGTTTTTCGCCTCTTGTGCTCTCCTTGCTGTCGGAAAGCGTGTCGGTCTTGTTGATCACAAGTATCACAGGCGCTTCGGCCTTTGAAAGCTGTTCCATGATGCTCCGTTCGCCCGCGCCTATGAAGGTCGTGGGTTCTACGAGCATGAGTATCACGTCGACATCGGCCAATGTGGACTCAGCGACCTTGTCCATATAGTCGCCGAGCCTGTTTTTTGCCTTGTGGATCCCGGGTGTGTCAAGAAAGATTATCTGGGCCTCGTCGCAGGTGTAGACAGTCTGTATCTTGTGTCTTGTGGTCTGCGGCTTGTCGGACGTTATGGCGATCTTCTGCCCTATAAGGCAGTTCATCAGAGTTGATTTTCCGACATTCGGCCTTCCGATTATCGTCACATAACCCGATCTGAAATTGTTGTTTTCTTCATCCATCTTATACAAGTGTCCTTGTGCTCATGAACAGGTCTTTTTCTTCGTCTAAGGCCTTTGCGGAACCGACGGTGCAGAAATAGTTCTGGTCGAGCACTTTCTTTAACACGGCCGCAGTCTTTCTGATATCATCGGGTCTGCAGTTAAGAGCTTCGTCGCGGAAACGCTGTCTCTCGCTGTCGGTAACGCCGCTCATGTAGATTCCGAACGACCTCTCGCCCTCCTGTCTGGGGCTTAACGGAGCGTCGATATCACCAAAGGTGCCGAGGATCGCTTTTGTCATCTCTCTGTCGTCTGCTTCGAAGGTCTCAAGATAGCCTATGGTCTTTTCAAAGTTTTCATAGGTGTTTTTGAGATTCGGGTCTCTGTAGGATGTGAAGCAGGTAAAGCCCGTCACATTGTTGCAGGAGAAGCCCGCTCCGTACGCTCCGCCCTTCACTCTTATCTCATTCCAGAGGAATCCGTAGGAAAGCATGGAGCGAAGTATGTCAAACACGCCCGAATATTTTTCGCCCGCAAGATAGATATTTCCTGCGCGCACATTGTACTGCACCTGTCCGGGAGTCTTAAAGCCTTCGTTCCTTCTTTCGGGCACAAACTTCATATGCTTTTCGCTCTTTCCGAAAGGAAGCGCTTCGATAAAGTCTCTGAGAGGCCTTTCAAAGGCTTTCAATTCCTTTTCTCCGCAGGTGATGCTTATAAAGAGGTTGTCCCTCGTAAATATCTTTGCCGACAGTTCCTTAAGCTTTGCAATGACCGTCTCGATCCTTTCATCGAAATGATCGGTGATGTCCTTAAGGAATCCGTAGAAATCAATGCCGCTGATCGCTTCCATAAAGCTCGCGCTCTCGGAAAAATACGATGCGACCCTTGCCCTTGCGACTGAGGTGCCGTTTTCGGTATAGCTGCTCTCGATGTCAGAGCGCATCATGAACAGAAGGTCTCTTAAGCGCTTTACATCGTCAAACTTTGAAGTCCTTATTATCTCGTCGAGATACCCCACAGCTGTCACCGCTTCGTCCGCCATGGTCTTTGTCGCGATGCTGATGCAGGGAAGGAAGGAACTTATATCGCCGTATTTCTTGAATGTCGAAACATCCATTCCCACACCGCCGGTATGGATATATATATCGTCGTTCAGTTCGCCGTAGGTGTGCTTTGCAGTATCCACAAGCGTAAGAATGCTCATGAGACCAAGATAAGGCACATCCTTTGTGTCCACTCCGCTCACGTCAAAGAAAGCCTTGATATATGCCACGCCGTTCGCGTCATAGTTTTCCCATACGATCTTTCCGGCATCCCTGAACATTTCTTCGTAGCTGCATTCCTTGATCTCTTTTCTGATATCGGAAACAGAAAGGAGCGGGATCGTGCGGAGCTGCTCGGGTGTTGAGGGCTCGCTCTGGTACTTTTTCAAAGCCGCGGTATCGTCGATGAGCTTTTGTATCTCGGCCCTGCTCATGCCTGCCTTCATCGCTTTTAATCTTTCAGCGGTCTTCTTTTCAAGCTCGGCGTTCAGTCCTACCTTGGGAAGGAACGTAAGGAGCGCGCCGTGTCCGGTGTTCAGAAAGTATCTGTCGACAAGGCTTTCAAACCAGCCCGTTCCTATCTTTGCCCTTACTTCTTTGTACGCTTCGTTCATGTGGAGCGTGACGAAAGGCATATCGTCATTGTAAAGCCAGGTGGAAAGGCAGGTGATGCCGTACATGAGTCCCTTCGGGAAACGCCCGAAATCAGCTTCTCTGTATCTGAACTCCTGACGGTTGATGGCAGCCTTTAAGGATGATTCCTTGATGCCGTCTTTTACGCATTTCTTAAGTGTATCAAAAACAACGCGCTTAAAATCGTCCTTCATTCCGGGCTTTGCGTTCTTTACGCCGATCGTAAAGCTGGGCTGCTGAATGTCACCGGAATAGAACGAAATGATGTCGTCTCCGATCCCTGCCTCTGTAAGGGCCTCTCTCACAGGAGCACCGGGAGCCTCAAAGAGCACATAATCGAGCACTTCAAACGAAATGCCCTTGATCAGGTCATCTGTCTCTCCCGCAAACACGTTAAGTGAATAAAACACGCCCTTGCCGTTTTCATCAGGGTTGTCAACAGAATACTCCTCCGTCACTTCCCTGATCCCGCCGAACTCCTTCTGTATCTTGACAGAAGAATCGATGTCGATCACATCATATTTTGAAAGATAGTTCTCATCAAGCCAGGTGAGACGTTCGCGCACGTCAAGATCACCGTAAAGATAAATGTAACTGTTTACGGGATGATAAAACCTTTTATGGAAATCAAGATACTGTTCGTAAGTAAGATCCGGAATATGCTCAGGGTCGCCGCCCGAATCGACACCGTACTGATTGTCGGGGAATATAGAGCCCTGACAGTAACGATAAAAAAGATCGTCAGCGGATGAATATGCTCCTTTCATCTCGGAGTATACGATACCGTTGAGCTTTATGTCCTCTTTTTCGTCGTTCAGCTCATATCTCCATCCCTCCTGGCGGAAGATCTTTTCTTCTTTGTAGAAGTTAGGATGGAACACGGCATCCAGATAGACATCCATGAGATTTGCAAAATCCTTGTCATTGCAGCTCGCAACAGGATATACGGTCTTGTCGGGATAGGTGAAAGCATTAAGGAACGTGTTGAGAGATCCCTTTGCAAGTTCTATGAAAGGGTCCTTTACGGGAAACTTCGTTGAACCGCAGAGCGTGGTGTGCTCGACGATATGAGCCACACCTGTCGAATCTGTGGGCGGAGTCCTGAAACCTATGTAAAAGACCTTGTTTTCGTCATCATTCTTTATAACGCAAACACGGGCACCTGACTTTATATGCTTGAAATAAAGTCCTGTACCCTTAACGTCTGCCAGTTCTTCCTCCTTGAGGAGACGGTAACCGGGGATATTATCAAATTGTGCCATTTTCTTCCGCCCTTCTTTCAAAATCATCGAAGATGTAATTAAGGACAGAAGCCATGCCTATAAAGATGCAGCCGTAGGAGTATGTTCCGTCTTCCTTGTCAAGCTTTCTGATGATCTGTACAACGCAATAAAGCACGCTGTCGCTGTCACCGAGCTCAAGCTTTGCATTGAAGTAATAGTCCAGCGGGAAGTTTCCCTTTGAAGTGAAGCCGATGCCGCCTCTGGAAACATCCGTGACTTCAATGGGAACAGCAGTCTCGATCTCCTCTATCTCTGCCTGTCTGAAAAGCTTGGAGATCTGGAGCTCAAGTCTTACCGGGATCCTCTTTGCCTTTCTTTTTTCTTCGCTAAATACTGCCATTTTCTTCTCCTTGATATGTTTTATTTTGTTTCTTCCGTGCTGTAGTTGGGTGCTTCCTTGGTGATGTGGATGTCATGAGGATGGCTTTCCTTGAGGCCTGCGGAAGATATCTTGATGAATCTTCCTGTGGTCTTTAAGGTCTCGATATCCTTTGCGCCACAGTATCCCATGCCGGCTCTCAGGCCGCCCATAAGCTGGAATACGGTGTCCTCCACGAGTCCCTTGTAAGCAACACGTCCTTCGACGCCTTCGGGAACGAGTTTCTTTGCTCCCGCCTGGAAATAGCGGTCTCTGCTTCCGTTCTCCATTGCGGAGATGGAACCCATTCCTCTGTAAACCTTATATTTTCTGCCCTGGAACAGCTCGAATTCGCCGGGAGCTTCGTCACATCCCGCAAAGATGCTTCCGAGCATGCAGACATTTGCGCCGGCCGCGATCGCTTTGGTGAGGTCGCCGGAAAACTTGATTCCGCCGTCCGCGATGATCGGGATGTTGTATTTCTTTGCCACTTCGTAAGCGTTCATGACTGCGGTGATCTGCGGAACGCCGATACCTGCAACGACTCTTGTGGTGCAGATGGAGCCGGGGCCGATGCCGACCTTGACACAGTTGACGCCAGCCTTGATGAGTGCTTCGGTAGCCTCACCCGTAGCCACGTTACCTGCTATGATCTGAAGATCCGGATATGCTTTTCTTACTTCGCCCACAACCTTTATTACGTTTGCCGAATGGCCGTGAGCCGTGTCTATGACGATGACATCGACCTTTGCCGCAACAAGCGCGTCAACACGGTCATAGATGTTTGCGGTGATGCCGACTGCCGCTCCGCAAAGGAGCCTTCCCTGGGAATCCTTGGCGGAATTGGGGTATTTTATCTGCTTTTCGATATCCTTTATCGTGATAAGGCCTTTGAGGTTTCCCTTGTCATCGACGATGGGGAGCTTTTCTTTTCTTGCGGAGGCAAGGATCTTCTTTGCCTCGTCGAGTGTGACGCCTTCCCTTGCGGTAACAAGGTTTTCGCTTGTCATGCACTCGGATACTTTCTTGGAATAGTCGGTCTCAAACTTGAGATCGCGGTTTGTGATGATACCTACAAGGCGTTTTCCCTGTGTTACCGGAACGCCCGAGATCTTATATTTTGCCATGAGTTCCTCGGCATCCGCGAGTGTATGGTCGGGAGATACCGAGAAAGGATCGGTTATTACGCCGTTTTCCGATCTTTTTACTTTGTCAACCTCATCTGCCTGAGCCTCAATGCTCATGTTTTTATGGATGATGCCGATGCCGCCCTGTCTTGCCATAGCGATGGCCATACGGAATTCCGTGACCGTATCCATGCCCGCGCTCATAAGGGGGATGTTCAGCCTTATCTTTTCTGTCAGATTTGTAGAAAGGTCCACCTGATTAGGAAGTACCTCGGAATAAGAAGGTATAAGCAATACGTCGTCGAAGGTGATTCCCTCACCAATAATCTGTCCCATTGGAACTATTCCTCGCTTTCAAATACATTTGGTTCATTATATAATAAAAAAATGATAATCTCAAGTCAAAAATACGCTGCCATTCATTTTGTTAATGAATGGCAGCGATATGCGGTGCTTATCAATACTCCACGACCTTACGGGGCGATTTTAACTTCATTTTGTTTATCATCTGTTCGTCGGGCTCAAAGTAGTAGACCGTGGACTGCTCTCCCGCAGTGATGACGATGCCCCAGATACGGGCATGCTCATCCATGCTGGAATAGTCTATGACTTTTACTCCCGAGTGTCTGTAACCGTCAAGAGAATGGGAATTCTTCGGCGCAATGGTCACAGCCTGCTCCATGTCAACACGTGCAAGGTGTTTTCTGCGTTCTCCGTTCATGATCTTGTCAAAATCCAGCTGTCCGTCGCAGAATACGTATTCATACTCGACTTTGAGCATGGGAAAAACAAAGTATGCTCCGATGCCGGCAGCCAATGACAATATGAAGAACAGACTCTGCCCGAAAAAAAGCCCGAGTAAAACGCCGGCGATGATGCCTATGATGAATGCGGCCTTTATCAGCGCATCCTTTGCGGTGCTCTTCTTTTTTGCTCTTGCTTCGCAGTAATTACCTTCCATGTGTCACCTCGTAAGTAGTGTTTATGCAAAATGTAATTCGCTGCCCCGCCTGAATATTCGCAATCCGGTCGCTACGCTCCCTTCGGGCGTGGGCAGAATATGTAGATCTGCCTTCGGCAGATCTTTGATGCGCTCAAAGCCGCGCGGCTCCCTTCGACCTCCGGTCGAGGGCGGATCAATACATCCCGCCCATGCCTGCGCCTGCGGGTGCTGCGGGTGCGGGTTCCTTGATGGAAGCTACTGCGGCTTCCGTCGTAAGGAATGTGGACGATACCGAAACGGCGTTCTGTAATGCAGTACGTGAAACCTTTGCGGGATCGATGATACCGTCGGCGATCATATCGACATACTTCTCTGTAAGAGCATTGAAGCCTGTTCCGACATTGGACTCGCAAACCTTGTTCACGATGACTGCGCCCTCAAGACCGGCATTGCATGCGATGCAGAAAAGAGGAGCCTTGAGCGCCTTTAAGATGATCTCTGCGCCGGTCTTCTCGTCGCCCGCAAGAGTTGCCGCAAGCTTTTCAACTTCCTTGGAAGCGTGGATGTATGCGGAACCGCCGCCTGCGATGATACCCTCTTCAACAGCCGCACGTGTTGCTGCGAGAGCATCCTCCATACGGAGCTTGTTCTCCTTCATCTCGGTCTCTGTTGCAGCGCCCACACGGATGACAGCTACGCCGCCTGCAAGCT
>JAEENL010000157.1 GCA_016283775.1 Lachnospiraceae bacterium
CTTGTAAAGGAGATCTGCCTCCTTCTTGTAGCCGATATGGGAAAGGAGCATTGCGCCCGCGCGGATGACACTGCAGGGATCGGCATACTTGTCTCTGCCCTCTGCCACCATTCTCGGCGCTGAGCCATGGATAGCTTCAAACATCGCATATTTCTTTCCGATGTTAGCGGAACCTGCGGTTCCCACACCGCCCTGGAATTCCGCTGCCTCGTCGGTGATTATGTCGCCGTAAAGGTTAGGAAGCACCACTACCTGGAAATCACGTCTGCGGTTCTCGTCGATGAGCTTTGCCGTCATGATATCGATATACCAGTCATCAGCAGTGATATCGGGATATTCCTTTGCTATCTCTCTGAAAGTATCAAGGAACTTGCCGTCTGTGGTCTTTATGATGTTTGCCTTTGTGACCGCTGTGACCCTGGTCTTTCCGTTTGCCTTTGCAAACTCAAATGCTGCGCGGATGATCCTCTCACAACCCTGTGAGGTCACAACGGTAAAGTCAACACCGAGATCGGGAGTCACATTTACGCCCTTGCTTCCTACGGCATAAGCGCCTTCCGTGTTCTCGCGGTAAAATGTCCAGTCTATGCCCTGCTCGGGAATGCGCACAGGTCTTACGTTCGCAAAAAGATCGAGAGCCTTTCTCATCGCAACGTTCGCGCTCTCTACGTTAGGCCAGGGATCTCCCTTTCTGGGTGTGGTCGTGGGGCCTTTCAGGATGACATCGCAGGTTTTCAGTTCTTCAAGGACATCTGCGGGGATAGCTGCATTTTCAGCCACTCTTCTCTCGATCGTAAGTCCGTCGATGGTCTTAAAGGTCACTTTCCCCTTTGCGATCTCGTCGGAAAGGAGGTTTTCAAGTATCCTCTGGGCCTGCTTTGTGATGGCGGGGCCGATGCCGTCGCCTCCGCAGACTCCTATCTTTATAGTGGGAAGAGATGCGTAATCCACAAATCCGCCCTGTGTCTTCATTTCCTCTACTCTCTTGAGCTGGCTGAGCAAAAGCTCACCGAATCTTTCCTTTGCCTGCTCGATCTGTGCGGTGTAATCCATTTTGTTTTCCCTTTCGTGCATGTTTTTTTATTATAATACATTGTGCTTCACAATTCAAAGACAAAGTTGGCTCATTCCTTGATCTTAGGAAGATCCATGCCGTATTCCGGCTGGTATTTCTGAATGAGTTCCGACATCTCCTTGTCCGTGATGACAGTGATACGTCCGCCGTCATACTGCTCGTCGACCCATTCCTTTATCTTTACGACCATAGGATGAGTCTTGCTGATCTGCTGATCGCCCTTCAGTCTGAAATATGTGTTTATCCAGTGTGCGATGCCCGCAAGACCTGATGTGTTCGATACCGAAACGACCGCGGGGCGGTTCAGGAATTTTTCGGTATCAAAGATGTTGTAGATCTCCTCGTTCTTAAGAAGACCGTCCGCATGTATGCCCGCGCGCGTCACATTGAAGTTCTTTCCGACAAACGGAGTGCGGGGCGGGATCTTGTAGCCCAGCTCGTTTGTGTAATAGTCGGCAAGCTCCGTGATGACCGTTGTGTCCATTCCGTCAAGGCTTCCCTTTAACTGCGCGTACTCAAATACCATCGCCTCAAGAGGCGTATTGCCTGTTCTTTCTCCGATGCCAAAGAGCGAGCAGTTTACGGCGCTCGCGCCATAGAGCCATGCTGTGGTGGAATTTGTTACGGCCTTGTAGAAATCGTTGTGTCCGTGCCACTCGAGAAGTTCCGAAGGAACGCCCGCGTGAGTCATGATACCGTAGATTATGCCGGGCACAGACCTCGGGATAACGGCTCCGGGGAAGTTCACACCATAGCCCATCGTATCGCAAGCCCTGATCTTTACAGGGATCCCGTATTCCGCGCCGAGTTTCATCAGTTCAAAACAGAACGGGATAACAAAGCCGTAAATATCGGACCTTGTGATGTCTTCAAGGTGGCAGCGCGGCGCTATGCCCGTCTCGAGGCACTCCTTCACTATGCCAAGATAGTGCTCCATCGCCTGGGCGCGCGTCATTTTCATCTTGTAGAAAATGTGATAATCAGAACATGAGACAAGGATTCCCGTCTCCCTTATGCCAATGTCTCTGACAAGCTCAAAGTCTTTCTTGCTCGCTCTGATCCATGTGGTGCACTCAGGAAAATCGTATCCGCGCTCCATGCACTTGGTGAGCGCGTCCCTGTCCTTTTTGCTGTATACAAAAAACTCACTCTGGCGGATTATCCCGTTAGGGCCGCCAAGTTTGTGCATATAATCATATATCTTTACGATCTGCTCGGTCGTGTACGGTTCTCTGGACTGCTGACCGTCTCTGAAGGTCGTGTCCGTGATCCATATCTCCTCAGGAAAACAGTGCGGCACGATACGGTCATTGAACGCGATCTTCGGTATCTCCTCATACGGAAAGAGATTTCTGAACACGTTGGGCTTTACAACGTCTACAAGCTCATACATGTGTTCTTCGAGCGTAAGGAGATTGTTGTGCGGGTTGACGAAAACCTTGCGGTTTTCCATTACATCTTCCATCATGACGATGCCTCCGGATTGTATTTGTCCCTCAAAAATTTAGCATGTGCATTATTGTATACAATGATACGCTCTTTGTCAATTCAAGAAAGAAACTTTTCCTAAAATAGTTTATAAAAAAGTAGTTTGCCTGTAAAGACAATAAATATTATAATAGAGTTTAAGCGAATTTTCAAAAGGATTTCATTCATGAACAACAAGATCATCAACACCTTCCGTCACGGAGACCCAAAAACAAAGACCGTACTCGCCGTAATGCTCGCAGGCCTTGCAGTAGGCGCTGTCCTGCTCATCGTTTCTGTTGTCGCGGGCGTGCCCACTCTCACTTTTATTTCCATAGTGCTCCTTATCCTCGACGCAGCCTACATCATCGGCACCGATTTCAACAAAGAAGCCATCGAACGTGAGAAAAAGGAAAAGCTCCGCGCCGCAAAAAAAGCAAGGCGCGAACAGGAAAAGCGCGAAAGAAAAGAAAACGGCGATGACGAGCCCGGAGCGCTTGAATGGATATCTTCCGACAAGCCTGACAAAAAAAAGAACGGTGAAGAGGATCCCGATGAAAACGGCATCGACCTGAAAGATCCCAAAAAAGAACAGAAAGAAAAAGAACAGAAGGACAAAGGGCGCCTCGCAAAGTATGATGAGGCTGCCGTAAACAAGGTCCTCGTGCAATACAAGGTCCGTCAGGAACACGTGATGATACTGATAGACAGCTGCGTCCGGGAAAAGATAAAAGAGACCCCCGGATTCCTCTGGAAAGACAAGACTTATGCCTATATCCTGCTCCTTGAAGAGGAACCACGCATGATCAAATTCCCGATCTACGATTTCCCGGAACTCAAGGTTAGGCAGGGCGTATCCAGCAGGCCTTCCGAGGAATACGATGATTTCAAGAACGATTCCTATGTCGCAAGGCTTTTTACCCCGCTCCTTCCGAACTACTCATCAGGCGAGGATCCTCGCACGCACCGTAGCGTATACAGAAAGAACCTCTACGGCATCGGCCCCGACATCTGGTGTACTTCACGTTCCGTAAAAAATATACTGAACGTCCTGTCACTCAATGTCATCCTCACAGATTCCAGGCTCAACAGCGATACCTACGGCAAATACTTTAAAGATGTCTACACCTCCCGTCTTCTTTTCCGCGATGCCATCTTCAGCGCCGCGGAATATAAGGACGAAGTGCTCACGATCCTCACCGACCTCGCCCGCAATTCCGACAATGACGGTGAATTTGTCGAAAATATCTCCCAGCTTCAGATGAACGGCCTCATCCCTCAGGAATATGTGGATTATGCCACACAGAAGCGTAAGTTTTACAGGGAAGCCGAAAAACAAGGCAGGAAAAAAAGAAGATAAAAAAGTCACGGCCCCACGTATTACAGCGTGAAGCCGTGTTTTATATCATAATCTGAGTTCAATGCCGTCACCGGGTTCGTACAGATCGGCATCGAAGCAGGCAAAAGGCTTGTTGTTTTCGGAATAATAAGCTACCAGATAGAGCTTGCCTTCCGTTCCGTTTCTGTATGTTTTGTAATTTGTTACTTCAACGCGTCCGTCGCTTTCGAAGTAAAAGTAAAAAGAAACTCCGCCCGGATCGCCGTTTTCATCACTTACGCCGTCTTCCGACACTTTTTTCCTCACAAGCGGCGTCATCCTGATGTATGCTTTTTTTATTTTTCCGGGCTGCTCTTCTTTTCGTGCCTTAAGGTAAACGATCAAGGCGAGTATGCAGCACACGGTTCCCATGACCGTCCCCACCGGAAACGGCACGATTGCAAAACTTACAAGAGCAAAAAGCAAAATGAACGCCATTATCTTGATCGCACTCGACATGACTTTCAAACGATATTTACAGAGTACTGCACGGGTCACCTGTTTTTTCATGCTCTGTACGACCTTTCGTAAAAATCATCGATTATACGACTCGGCGTCGTAGTCAAACGCCTTGATCTTTTCATATTCTTCTTCGGTTATGGCAAGTATCGTGCCGTGCTTAAATCCATAAGGATAAGAGAAGTCCGCATCGGCCCTCTTAAAGCGCGCCGTCGAGATATCGTCCGTATGGAAAGGCACATATCCCTGTCCTTTTCCTTTTACACCAAAGAAATCAAGGAACAGATTGTAGCCGCCGTCCTCAAGCCTGCAGGCAGTGGGCGCTTCGTAAGTGTTAGGTCCTCCGAAAAGAGTGTTCATCTCTTCGTCAAACTCGTATCTTCTGGTAAAAGGTCCCGTGATACAATCGGATTCCAGCATGATCACCGCGCAGGGGTTTCTATCGCTCTTTACCCAGAGATAAAACTTCCCGTTCTCCTCGACCATGCATGAATCTATGACACCGCTGTCCTCTTTTTCATAGAGTTTTTTAGGCGTGTCAAAATGCTCAAAATCCTTTGTTCTCGTGTAGTAGATGCACATTCTCATGTCCCGCCCGGGATCAGGAGAGGACCAGTGCAGCACAAATTCCCCGGTCTTTTTGTCCTGGATGACGTCAGGCGCCCAGCAGCAGCCCGATCCCGGTTCTCTTACAGGAAGCGCTTTTTCTTCCGACCAGTGCAGAAGATCTTCCGATTCCCACATCATCAGACAGTTGCTGCCGTTTTTCTGGACCTTGTGCCAATTGTTCTCATAGACGGTGCGCATCATATAAGAGAGGCTTAAGTCAGTCGCTATGATATAGAACTTTCCATTGTCCGCGCGCGCTATCGTGGCATCGCGAACACCCTTTTCGTTAAGCATCGCCCAGAGCACGGGCTGTCCGTTGTTTATCGCTTCCCAGTGAAAACCGTCACGGCTTATCGCAAAATATATCTGTTCGCCGTC
>JAEENL010000158.1 GCA_016283775.1 Lachnospiraceae bacterium
TTCAGGGGGAGTAACGAGGAATTGATACCGCTTGAGCGGCTGCATCGTGTGGAACTGGGTATGGGACTTGCAAAGGTATTGGGGGATATGACTGAGGTCCGGGAGCGCGTTCGTTATACGGTTGAATTTATTGAGGGTACTACGGGATTAGAGGGTGTGGGGGAGTATCTTACGGAACTTCTCGAGGTTGACGGATTTTTTTTGAATGAAGATCGTCATACCAACAATATTGCGGTGGTTCGTAATCGGGAAAATGGTTCGTTCAGGCTATGCCCGGTATTTGACAATGGACTTTCACTTCTTTCGGATCTGAATGATTATCCTCTTGGGGAGGACTTATATGGGAATATATCGCGTGTGCGTGCGAAGCCGTTCAGCAGGGATTTTGATGAGCAGGTCGGCGCGGCGGAGGAGTTGTATGGGATTCGGCTTAAGATTGGGTTTGGCAGGCATGATGTGATGGATGAGGTCGCGGCATTGCAGGGGATGTATGATGATGTGGTGTTGCGAAGAGCGGAGGATGTTCTGCTGGAGCAGTTGAGGAAGTATCATTATGCTTAGGTGATTGTTTAGGAGGTTCCCTTTTAGGGAGCGCTTAAAAAAACCACCGGCGGGCCGGGGGTGGGTGGTCTGCCGATGGTGGGTGAATTATACAAGAGGAAATGTGAGTATCGCTTTAAAGAGGTCGCCGTCGATGTCGAGACGGAGGTGACCGTTCTGGAGCTCAGCCATGCTTTTGGCAATGGAGAGGCCGAGGCCGTTACCTTCGGTGTTTCGCGAGCTGTCGCCGCGGGTGAAGCGCTCCATGAGTTCTTCTTCGGACATGTCGAGGGGCTCGCGGGAGGTGTTTTTAAAGGTGATGACGGCTTTTCCGTTCTGCTCTTCGAGGGAAAGGTAGACGCGGGTCCCGGGAAGGGAATATTTGCAGATGTTGTTCATGAGGTTGTCAAAGATGCGCCACATTCTGCGGCCGTCTGCAAGGATGCGGAGTTCTTTTTCAGGTTGTTTGGTGATGAGCGTGAGGTCGGAGTTTTTGAGTTTTTCCTCGTATTCACCGGAGGCCTGGGAAAGAAATACGGAGGCGTCGCAGGGGGCGAGGACGACTTCGAGGTTCCCGGTGGAGGCTTTTGAGGCTTCGACGAGGTCCTCGATGAGGCGTTTCAACTTTTCCGACTGTCGGAGAAGGACTTCCGTATATTCCGCGATCTTTGGATTGTCACATTGTTCCTGGGCTATCAGGTTTGAGTAGTTGATCACGGAGGTGAGGGGCGTTTTGATGTCGTGGGACACGTTTGTGATGAGCACGGTCTTCATGCGTTCGCTTTTAAGGCGGTCTTCGACTGCGATGGACATGCCGTTCGCGATGCTGTTGAGGTTTTCTCCGTGCTGTTTAAAATCGTGCGGCATGCCTTTGGTGTCGGTGTGGTAGGACAGATTGCCGGCAGCAAGGGCAGCGCCTCCTTTCTGGAGTTTTTTGAGCAGTATGGCGATGTAGATGAAAAAGGGCACGAGTATAAGCTTTTCAAGGGTCCAGCACACAGAGACCGCATCCCATTCTCCGCTTGTGATGGCAATGATCTCAAAGAGTGTTACGATAAATATGCCTAGCACGGTCTTCCATACAAGGGGAATGTTTTTTATGAGCATTCCGACAAATACAAAGAACTTTTTGATGAGCGACCATACAAAGCAGATACCTTTCCAAAGGAGCCTGCAAATATGGTAAATGACGGTGTTTTTAAGGAAAGCGTGCCTTTTTAACCTGCCTGCGGCGCTCATACAGAGTCCAAGCAGAACGCACAGCCCAATGATATAAAGGATCATGACGATGAGTATTGCGGGGAGTTCATCAAGATCGTGGACTATTTCTGCACAGAGGCTGTAAATGCCTGCAAAGACAAGGCCTCCGCCGAGGAGCAAAAGGACATCGTAGGGCACTTTGTCAAAAGCGCCGGGAACAAATTCATCGGTGCCGTTTTTCCTGCCCGATGCGTACATAAGCGCGATAAAACATGTGATCATGACGATCAGTGCTGCAAAGGCTATAAGGTATACAAAATAACGGAGTGAATAGGCTATGTGAAGGAGGTTCCTTACAAGTTCCAGTTTCAGCGCCGCGGATGTTCCGGTGATGGGAGAAAGCAGGACTTCATAGTATTCTCCGTCTGTTTTGAATTCTTCATATGGGTGCTTATAGTATATCTCGTTTAAGGAACCATTTCCGTTCCTGATCACACTGTATGTGAGCAGAGGACAGTCTGCGGCGGTGTTCCATACGGAATCTGTCCATTCGGATATCAGTTCATGTGTTTTGTGGTCCCGGATCTTAACGTTGTATTCGAAACTTGAACGGTACGTGTACCCGGCGAGTTCTCTCCACAGGACTGCCGAACCCTCTGTATCCACTATGTCTGTAACTATCTCGTCGGTTATGTCCTGCTCGGTCTTTGTGTAAAAGTACAGGTCATCCTCCAGAAAAAACACCATTCCCACCACGCTCAGTGTCAAAACGCATGCAGATATGATGCAGAGTACAAAAAGGATCGTTTTTCCAGGAAGTGATCTCACGAACTTTTTCATTTTCTTTTGTCTCCTTCCATCTTGTAACCCTGCCCGAAGATCACCTTGATATAATGAGGCTCGGCAGGGTCTATCTCCAGTTTTTCCCTTAAATGGCGTATGTGCACGGCCACGGTGTTGTCTGTCCCGAACGGCTTGTCGTGCCACACACAGTTGTATATTTCTTTGGGAGAGAAGACACGCTCGGGGTTTGAGATGAGGAGCTTTAAGATCTCAAATTCTTTCGGAGTGAGTGAAACGGGTTCGCCGTCGCATGTCACTTCCTTAGTGCGGTCGTTAAGCCTTATTCCGCCGTTTACATATTCGTCCGCCGCGACACCGCCTCCGAAGCGGAGATAGCGTCTCAGCTGGGACTGCACGCGCGCCGTGACTTCAAGCGGATTGAAAGGCTTCGTGACATAGTCGTCCGCGCCGACGTTGAGCCCCAGGATCTTGTCGGTATCCTCGCTTTTTGCGGTGAGCACGATTATCGGGACATTACTGGTCTCTCTGATCTTTGCCATGGCTGTCATTCCGTCCATAACGGGCATCATGAGGTCAAGGAGCACCAGGTGTATGTCGTTTGCGTTCACGATGTCAACCGCGTCACGGCCGTTGTACGCTTCAAACAGCGTGTAATCCGGGTTTGAAAGATAGATCTTTAAAGCGTTCACGATATCTTTTTCATCATCGCAGATAAGAATATTTGGCATGTCAGTCCCCTTTCGGTGTGCTCATTATATGTCAGCCGACGTTTAAGATAAAAGGCTTAAACGGATTAAGATTTGATGAAGATTATACCAAATTTGAAAAAAACAGAAAACAGGGAACGCAAAGGTTTATTTTTTTCTGTACAAATCGGGAAAAAAGTGCCATTATAAGCGGGTATGGGAGAAAGGAAGAATATGCAATACACATTTAAAGACATCGGGAAAAAAGAAATAAAAAGAGGCCATCTTCATCTCGGAGGCGTGAACCCTGCAGGGGAGAGGATAGACGTAAACAACCTGTATCTTGAAAAGAACGGAAAGCCCTGGATACCTGTGATGGGCGAGGTCCATTTTTCAAGGCTTAAAAAAGAAAACTGGAAGGAAGAGCTGGAAAAGGTCAAAGCGGGCGGTGTGACGCTCGTGTCGACTTATCTTTTCTGGATATATCACGAGGAAACCGAAGGTATTTATGATTTTTCGGGTGACAACGACATAAGAAGTTTTGTGGAAATGTGTAAAGAACTGGGGCTTTATGTGGCTCTGCGCATCGGGCCGTGGGCGCACGGAGAATGCCGTAACGGCGGATTTCCGGACTGGCTCCTTAAAAAGGACATGAAGCTGAGGACCAACGATCCCGCGTATCTTTCCGAAGTGCGCAAATGGTACGGCAAGATCGCGGAAGAAGTGAAGGGCCTGTTTTACAAGGACGGCGGGAATATCGTTGTCGTTCAGGTCGAGAACGAGCTTGTAAATAACGCGGAACATCTTGCTGAGCTTAAGAAGATAGCAGTGGAATGCGGCATGGAAGCGCCGATCTATACGGTGACAGGATGGAACAGCAAAACGGGGGCCATGATCCCTGTGGAGGAAGTGATCCCTGTTTTCGGAGGGTATTGCGAGGCTCCGTGGTCAAAGAAGACAACGCGTCTTGAGCCGTCTTCGCACTATTTCTTCATTCATGAGAGAAACGATTCCGCGATAGGCTCGGATCTTATCGCAGTGAGAAATAAGGACGGATGGCAGCTGCCTTATGAGGATTATCCTTTTGCGACGTGTGAACTGGGCGGAGGGATAGAGATAACGCATCACAGAAGGCCCATAATACGGCCGATGGACATATATGCGCTGTCGCTTGTAAAACTTGGTGTCGGGAACAATCTGCCGGGGTATTACATGTACCACGGTGGCACGAACAAAATCGGGAAATATTCGACTTTTCAGGAATCAAAGGAAACGGGATATCCGAATGACTATCCCGTGCTTTCGTATGATTTCCAGGCGCCGCTTTCGGAATATGGTGAAGTTCGCGGGCAGTACGGGTTGTTAAACCTCCTGCATCTGTTTTTACAGGATTTTGGCGAAGGATTTGCACGTCTCATACCTGTTGAACAGAAGGACGCGGTGGCGCGTGACGATGTGGCGTCCTTAAGGTATTCCATGAGGACCGATGGCGTGGGAGGCTATGTTTTTGTAAATCATTATCAGCGTCTGACGGATCTTGAGGATGTGAGTGATGTGGTGATAAACACGGGAACTGTGAAGTTTCCGGCAATTGACGTAAAGGGGCCTGTGAGCTTTTTCTTCCCGTTCATGATGAAGATAGGTACCGAAGAAAACGAGACAGTGCTGAAATATGCGACAGCGCAGCCTGTCTGCCGT
>JAEENL010000159.1 GCA_016283775.1 Lachnospiraceae bacterium
CAAAAGTCCGATCTTATCCTTATCGCAGCGCGTCCTTCAATGGGAAAGACCGCATTTGTATTAAACATCGCAAATTATGTGGCAGTCCGCTCGCACATCACGACCGCCGTTTTCAGTCTTGAAATGTCAAAGACGGACCTTGTGCAGCGAATGTATGCCATGAACTCAAAGATAGACGCCACAAAGCTCAGGAACGGTGACCTTGACGATCACGGATGGACCGATCTCATGGGAGCCGCAAGAGAGATATCCGAATCGTCGCTCCTTATAGACGATACGCCGTCCATCAGCGTCTCGGAAGTCAGATCAAAATGCCGTAAGTTAAAGCTTGAAAAGAACCTTGGGCTTGTTCTTATTGACTATCTGCAGCTCATGTCAGGCTCAGGAAGAGCGGAATCCAGGCAGAACGAGATCTCGGAGATCTCGCGATCCCTTAAGGCTCTGGCTCGTGAGCTTGATGTCCCCGTTATCGCGCTATCACAGCTCTCGCGTGCAGTGGAAAGCCGTCCGGACAAGCGTCCCATGCTTTCCGACCTTCGTGAATCCGGTGCGATAGAGCAGGATGCCGACGTTGTAATGTTTATCTACAGAGACGAATATTACAACAAAGAAAAGAGTGAGGATCCGGGTGTTGCCGAGATCATCATAGGAAAACAGCGTAAAGGTCCCGTCGGCACGGTAAGGCTCGGCTGGCAGGGACAGTACACGAGATTTGTAAATCTTGAAGCGCAGCCAAAGAAAGACGAACAATAAAGCAAAAAAAAATCAGCCCCGCCGCATGAAACGGTGGGGCTTTGAAACGGTGGGGCTTTCCTTTTGGTCTGATCAAGCCTGCTCAATGGAGCCTGTAGGGCAAACGCCTGCGCATGTGCCGCAATCAAGGCACTTGTCAGCGTCGATCTCGTAATGCTCGCTGCCCTCAGCGATAGCGCCTGCAGGGCACTCGCCTGCGCATGCGCCGCAGCTTACACAACCGTCATTAATCTTGTATGCCATTATTTTGTTCCTCCTTTATAAAATGCTTAATATGTTGCTTTTATTACCTGCTTATTATATCATCTGCCCGCGGTTTTTCAAGTGAAAAAAATATTGACTATTCATCATGCGGTGGTTATAATCCTTTTGCAAATCAGTTTTACCACGGAGGTACCTAAAATGATCACAAAAGATATGACGATCAATCAGATCTGCAAAGTTAACCAAAACATCATCGCTATCCTTCTCAATGCCGGAATGCATTGTGTAGGTTGTCCTTCGGCTCAGGGTGAGACTCTTGAAGAGGCTGCCATGGTTCACGGACTGGATGCGGATGAACTTGTAAACCGTATCAATGCCTATCTCGGAGAATAAATTCTCTAATCTCTTTTGAGAGCGGCAAGCTTTTTCACTGCGGAGTCCTTGATGATCCTGGTGAAATGCTCGTCATAATAGGATACAGATGCGTAACGGGTGTGCTCAGGGGTGCCGTATTCGGCAGCTATGTTGCACACCTTATTAAATACCTCGGGTGAATGGAGCGAGATATTGAGCACCAGGTAATACTTCTCGTTCCAGTCGTCTTTGTAAAGGGTGTTTTTGCCGGAGTAGAACGGTGCGATCACGCCTGCGAATCTGATGATCTCGGCAAGCGAGTCGAAGATGAAACACTTTTGCATCACAACATGTTCGGGAGAAGATTCCTTTTCTCCCTCCTTGTTGGTAAGCTCCTGAGCAGCCTTTGAAAGAAGGCTGGAGAGCTGGCTCACGCATGCAAAGATCTCGTCCGCGCGTGCCATCTGCTTTGAGCGGTCATCAAAATTCTTTAGATCCTCGGGAGCGGGTGTCATCTGCGAGAAACGCGTGTCAAACTCATCGGGATCCGATACCTTTGTGACTATCAGAACGAGGCAGTCGGAATTCACCGGTATGGCTTCGATCATGAGAGGATTCTCATCCGGTACAAAACCGCATTCATACGAAGCTTTGAGAACGAGCTCGGAAAACAGAGCCTTGGCCTTTTCGGAACCATAGGCGAGCTCCGAGAGCTGTAACTCGCGATCGTTGAGATCCTGACCGTTAAGAGTACACTTGATCTGGGTTTCGCTGAGTTTCTCAATCTTCATAATGCCTCACTTCCTTTCCTTTAAATGTGAGTAAAGTATACATAACAGCATATAAAAAGTCAATTAAGATTCTGAAAAGTATTGAGGCTGCAAAGCGGGTTTGGCTTAAACAGTGGGTTTCAGGGCATCAGGGGGCAAAATTTTTGTGGAAATTGCACAAAAAAAGCCCCTGTTTTTCTACATGCCGCAAGGCAGATTTTCCTTGAAACCAAAGCCTTAAGGGGATTATAATATGGCCGTGACATCAAAGTAAAAGCCGCAAGGCGGAAAGGAGATAATGACAAATGACTTCAGGCTTGACAGCTACCGGCCGTTAAAGACCCTGTCACAGGGGCCGTACGGAGAGGTTGTCCTTGCCGAACACAAGAAGTTACACTGTCGGCGGATCATAAAGACCGTTTATCGGATTCATCCATTTTACGATCGGCTGACAAACGAAGCCCGGATACTTCAAAAGCTGAGGAATGAAGCAATTCCCATAGTATATGACGTATTTGAGGACCAAAACGGTTTTACCTTCATCGAAGAAGCGATCGAAGGCGAATCTCTGGCACTTTTTCTTAAACGGAAAAAATATCTTGGCAAATCGGAAATTCTCGATCTTTCCATCAAACTTTCACAAATATTGATCTACATCCACAAACCCGGAAGGCGGATCTTACATCTTGATGTAAAGCCCGAAAATATCATCATTTCAGAAAACAAACCAAGGCTCATCGATTTTGGGAGCGCAGTATGCTCTGCTGAAGAGAAAGATGAAGGGTGTGTTTTCGGCACCTACGGTTTTTGTGCACCCGAACAGATAACGGGAGAGGGGGATCTGTGCGAGGCCACGGATATCTACGGCCTCGGGAGGACAATGGAATACATGCTGACGTATGCAAGGGAGATACCCAGGGGCTATAAAGCAGTGGTCGACAACTGCCTGAGGCGGGGGAAAACCAGGTATACCGATGCGGGAATGCTAATGACGGATCTGGAAAAACTAAGGGGAAAAGCGGGGAAGAGACTTTCGGAATGCTGGATCGCCGTGTGCGGCGTACCGACAGGCTTTCACGGAAGCTGCTTTTCATACGGGCTTGCAAAAACTATCAAAAGGAGGAAGGGACAAGGCGTCCTGCTCGTGGACTGCAATGAAACGGGCAATCTGGAACACCTTGGCAAAAAAGAACAGGATACTTTGGTGTCACAAGGGTTTACTTACGAAAAGGACGGGATTACTGTCGCGGCGCGCGTGCTGCCCGGCGAAGCAAGAAGATACAGGGGAAGAGGATTCCGGTATATATTGTGTGATTTCGGAGATCGATCAAGATTGGATCCGGAGCTTTCTTTTGACTGTATAGTGCTTGTCGGCAGCATGGCGCCCTGGACTTATCCTTTGTGGGAAAGCGCTGTGTTTACGGAGTCGGAGGACGCTCAGGTCTTTGCGGTGGTCACGGAAACACTGGGCGCAGTCCCTCAATCCCTTTCGGAAGCCTGTACGGTGCTCGACGCCACGAGTCCGCGCCGTGCGGAACATGCAGCAGGTTGTATCCTTAAAATGCTTACGAAGAAAAGGAAGAGGCTCGTCACTGACCGCTCATGATATTTGTAAGCTGACACAACTGAATGATTTGGCAGTGAAAAGAGCCGGGGCGCATCTGTCCGTAACAGATCGAAAGAATGACCCGGCTCTTTTTTTTGCTTGTAATCGTCGGAAAAATAGGTTATATTAAAGAGTGGTCGCGCATGCGGTCATAATATTCGTAACAGGAGACAGTTTATGGCAGATACAAAAGCTAAGAAACCCGCTGCAAAAAAGGCAGAGGATAACGAAAAGAAAAACGCATGGCTCAGCTATTCGGCAGCCGAAAAGAAAAAGCTGGAAGCCTTCTGCGAGGATTACAAGGCATTCATCTCAAACTGCAAGACAGAGCGCGAGTGTGCCGCAGAAAGCATAGAGATCTTAAAGAAGAACGGATACAAAGACCTTGACGAGTGCATCGCAAAGGGCAAAAAACTCAAAGCAGGGGACAAGGTTTACAAGAACAACATGGGAAAAGCCGTCGCAGCATTCATCATCGGCAAAAAGCCCGTAGAAGCCGGAATGCTGATCCTCGGCGCGCACATTGATTCCCCCCGCCTTGATCTTAAGCAGGTTCCGCTTTACGAGGATACCGAGCAGGCCCTTCTTGATACGCATTACTACGGCGGCATCAAGAAATACCAGTGGGTGACACTCCCTCTTGCGCTCCACGGCGTGGTTGCGTTAAAGGACGGCAGCGTTGTCAAAGTCAACATCGGTGAAGATCCCGCAGATCCCGTATTTGAGGTCACCGACATCCTTGTTCACCTTGCACAGCAACAGCTTGAAAAGACCGGAGCAAAGGTCATCGAAGGCGAAGCCCTCAATGTTCTTGTCGGCAGCGAACCTCTCAAGGGAGAGAAAAAGAACGCAGTAAAAGCCAACATCTTAAAGCTTTTAAAGGATAAATACAAGATCACAGAGGATGATTTCCTTTCGGCAGAGATCGAGGTCGTTCCCGCAGGTCCCGCAAGAGACTTGGGCTTCGACCGCAGCATGATCACAGGATACGGACACGATGACAGAGTATGCGCATACACAAGCCTTGCCGCAATGCTGGATGTGACATCCATTGACCGTACAGCCGCATGCCTCCTTGTTGACAAGGAAGAGATCGGATCTGTCGGCGCGACCGGCATGCACAGCGTATTCTTTGAGAATGCCGTTGCCGAGATCATCAATCTCACTACGGACTATTCGGAACTCAAGGTAAGACGCGCACTTGCAAATTCCTGCATGCTTTCCTCAGATGTTTCCGCAGCTTACGATCCCAACTATTCAGAAGTGTTTGAGAAAAAGAACGCAGCATATTTCGGAAAAGGCATTGTTTACAACAAATACACAGGTTCCCGCGGAAAATCAGGTTCCAACGACGCAAATGCCGAATATTTCGCTGCGATCCGCAGAGCAATGGATAAAAACAAGGTCGCTTTCCAGACCGCTGAGCTCGGAAAAGTCGATGTCGGCGGCGGCGGCACCATTGCCTACATCATGGCAAAATACAACATGCAGGTGATCGACGCAGGTGTTGCCGTGCTCTGCATGCACGCGCCCTGGGAGATCGTTTCCAAGTCGGACGTTTACGAGGCCTACAAGGCTTACGTGGCATTCCTTAAGGAAATGTGATGGAAAACACTGAAAACAGACGCATTGCGGAATTTCAGAAGGTGGACGAGGAACAGTTCGTAAAGGATTTCCTTTCGACTTTTCCCGACGAGACCAGAGAGAGCGCCGCGGCGGCTTATGAAAGCATCATACTCCCGAAACGCGCGACAAAAGGTTCCGCGGGGTATGATATAAGAACCACAAAAAGCTTTTCCCTTGCTCCCGGCGGATCGATAAAGATCCCCACGGGCATCAGGGTCAAAATGCGGGAAGACTGGGCTCTGTTTGTTTTCCCGAGAAGCGGTCTGGGCTTTAAGTTCCGTTTTCAGCTCGACAACACCGTCGGTGTGATCGACAGCGACTACTACTATTCCGACAATCAGGGCCACATCTTTGTAAAAATGACAAACGATTCCCGCGACGGAAAGACAGTTTCGCTAACACAGGGCGACGCCTTTGCGCAGGGGATATTCCTGCAATACGGGGTGACAGTGGACGATGACACCACGGACTCAAGAAACGGCGGATTCGGAAGCACAGACAGACGATAAACAACAACATCCACATGAAAGGACAAAATTATGGTACGTGCAATTGTTGGCGCAAACTGGGGAGATGAAGGCAAGGGCAAGATCACCGATATGCTCAGTGAGAAGTCCGATATCATCATCCGTTTTCAGGGAGGAAGCAACGCAGGTCACACTATCGTGAACAAATACGGAAAATTCGCTCTGCATCTTCTTCCTTCAGGTGTTTTTTACGATCACACCACAAGCATCATAGGAAACGGCGTGGCCCTGAACATCCCTTATCTCGTAAAAGAGATCCAGAGCCTTGTGGACAGAGGCGTTCCGAAGCCTCACATTCTGGTCTCCGACCGTGCGCAGATCATGATGCCTTATCATGTGCTGTTTGACGAATATGAAGAGGAAAGACTCGGCAAAAAGTCTTTCGGCTCCACAAAGTCCGGCATTGCGCCGTTCTATTCCGACAAATACGCAAAGATCGGCTTCCAGGTATCGGAGCTCTTTGACGATGAGGTGCTTAAAGAAAAGACGGAGCGCATATGCGAGATGAAAAATATCATCATGCAGCATATGTACCACAAGGATCCCATCGATCCGAAGGAACTGTTAAACACCCTTCACGAATACCGCGACATGGTAGCGCCTTATGTGTGCGATACCGCTCATTTCCTTCGTGATGCCCTTGCGCAGGGCAAGAACATCCTTCTCGAGGGACAGCTCGGCACCTTAAAGGATCCCGATTTCGGCATCTATCCCATGGTAACTTCAAGCTCCACACTTGCAGCATACGGCGCGATCGGCGCAGGCATCCCGCCTTATGAGATAAAGCAGATCACCGCTGTTGTAAAGGCTTACTCCTCAGCGGTCGGCGCAGGCGAATTTGTTTCCGAGATATTCGGAGACGAGGCTGACGAACTCAGACGCCGCGGCGGAGACGGCGGTGAATTCGGCGCCACCACAGGCCGTCCGAGACGTATGGGATGGTTCGATGCCGTTGCGACACGTTACGGCTGCATGATGCAGGGCGCTACGGAAGTGGCTTTCACCGTAATGGACGTACTTGGCTATTTAAAGGAGATCCCTGTCTGCGTCGGTTATGAACTTGACGGCAAGGTCATAAAGGATTTCCCCGTTACTTCAAAGCTCAAGCGCTGCAAGCCCGTATATGAGGTGCTTCCCGGCTGGGGATACGAGACCCGCGGCATAAAGAAATATGAGGATCTTCCCGAGAACGCAAGGAAGTACATCGAATTCATCGAAAAAGAGATAGGCGTTCCGATCACGATGGTATCAAACGGACCCGGAAGAGAAGATATCATCTACAGATGATCGAAAGATAAAAAACAGATACTGCATAAAAAACTCCGGCAAGTCTTAATGGCCTGCCGGAGCTGTTTTTTATTGTTTTTAAGATCTTAAGATCACTGAAGCTTAAAGTTCTTGAGGTCATCCATGATGGAAGATGAGTAGCCGTTAAGCTTTTCGGAAACATCGGAAAGATTTCCGGTCTCGTTGGAGATCTTGCTGCTGTCCTTAACTATGCCGTCACTCAGCTCGATGATCTGGTTGACGGTTGCGGCCTGTTCTTCAGTCGCAGCTGCGTTGTTTGAAGCAACGTCATTGATGCGGTTGATGCCGTCCGCGATCTCACCGATGGCGTCGGTTGCTCTCGAGATGTCCTTATAGATGGACTGGAAGGACTCGTTGGAGCGTTCCACGCCCGCAAGGCACTTCTCCATGTCTCTCATGCAGTCGTCGGCCTTCTTGTTGATCTCCACGATGTTCTGAGTGATGGTCTCTACAAGTGAACCGATCTGTACCGCTGCGCTTGTGGACTGATTTGCGAGAGCGCCTACTTCGCCGGCTACCACTGCAAAGCCCTTACCTGCTTCACCTGCTCTTGCGGCCTCGATGGAGGCGTTGAGCGAAAGGAGGTTGGTCTGCGACGAAATGTCACTGATGGTGCCCGTGATGCCCTTGATCTCGTCCACTGTTTCCGCGGTCATACGAATGATGCTGATAAGCTCGCCGATGGTCTTGTTGAGGGTGGTAACACTTTCTGTCATACCCTTCATCTCATTTCTGCCGTCATTGGAGGATTGTACGGTTTCCTGACAAAGCTCCTTGACCTGTACGGAATTCTGAGCGAGCATTGAAGAAACACTTGCAAGCTCTGTAGCGCCGTTTGCAACATCTTCGATTGATTGGTTGAGGCCGTTGAGATAGTCGTTCAGTCTTTCGATGGATTCGCCCTGAGAAGTGTTGGAAGAACTGAGTCCTCCTGTGATATCGAGACACTGCTCCGCGCTGTTATGCATATCTTTGGAAATGCCTGTGAGGTTTTTGAGCATATCACGCATACGTGCGATATAGTCGTTAAGGCTCTCGCTCAAGGTCGTGATCTCATTGTTTCCTTCCGGAACGAGCTTGGTGGTGAAGTCACCGCTGCTGATCTCACCGATCTTACCGGTAACCACTGTAACGGGATCGAGGTGCTTCTTGATGAAGAAGTACAGGAATCCGGCAAGGAGGAGGAGAAGAGCGATGGAAATGGCCATGTTTACGTTGGTGCTCGAAAGTATGAGGCTTGAAATGTGCTTGTAAGGAACCGCGCTCACAACTACCCATGAGGTGCCTTCGATATCCGTTGCGGCAAAGATCATCTTGCCTGCGCCGGTCTTTACGATCTGCGCCTTGTCATCACTGAAGGATAATGAGGTGTTGAGATTTGTGTACATGCCTGCGAGACCTTTTACGATAGGATCGTCGCATGCGGCAAGGGTCTTACCCACAACAGCATTGTTAGAGCTGAGGAGTATGTCTGTGGTGTCTTTGTTTATGATGTATATTGCGGTATCCGAATAGCTGTACTTAAATCCTTTGATCTTGTCGGAAAGCTTATCAAACACAATATCACTGCTGAGAACGACGTTGTCTTCAAGCTTTATCGCGCATGCGAGACAGGTCTTTCCGGTCGATGCGTCAAGATAGGGATCGGATACATAGATAGATCCGTTCTGCTTTAATGCGCCCTGATACCATGCTCTGCCGGTAAAAACGAAGGTCTCGTCCGGAACCCATCCGGAACCGTCAAGGAATGTCATGTCGTTGCCATAGGCAATGTAGATATCCTGTGAGTCGGGATCCGACTTGGTAAGAGCGAGGAGCATGTTCCACACATCGCTGTATTCCTGCGAAGGCAGGCTCTTGTACACTGCGGCGGTCTGCTCTACTCTTGATTCGATAAGATTCCACCAGTTTGAGATCTCATAGGAATATGATACAGATTCTCTTCCGATTATCGATGAGGTGAGGTCTTCAAGCTGATGAGAAAGGCGGTTTGCACTTACTACGGAGATCACCATGATGATGATGACTACAGCAGCGATGATCCTGGTGAGAAACAGGTTTTTGAGCGATTTCCTTTTCTTGGTCATTTCTTTGCATCTCCCTGAATTTTTATAGAATATACTGATAACATTCTCACATTATATGGCAAAAACAGAGAAAACGCCACAGTTTGCGAGGTTATTTAAGAAAATGATAATTTTTTTAAAAAATAAAAAAATAAGACGCATCCCAAAATGAAATGCGTCCTTAATAAAAAACTGTCAAGTATCACAACTGCAAGATACCCTCGACTTCGGTGATGTCCACTATATAGTGCATGCCGTTACGAAGGCTGATGCTTACGGGGCCCACGGCACCTGTTTTTGAAGTGTCGGAGTATGAGATCTCGGTGATAGGGAAAAGCTCGTCGTCGGTAAAGCCGTCGTTTCCGGGCTTTGTGATCGTTTGGGAGATCAGCCAGTAGGGCTTTGAAGCATCATAGAGCCTGTCACCTGTTTTTGCGGTGGCGCGGATAACGATCGAGTTTTCGGAATCCGGTGAAGTCCCTTTGCTCTTTATGGCTGTAAGCTCCGAGAAGCCCGAAAAAACAGTCATCGCGAGCATGCATTTTCTTCCTGTGTGGTCCGAACCTTTGAGGACTATCGCTTCGGCGCCGTCCTTTGCCCTTTTTTCGATCTCGGTGCCGTTATCGGGAAAACCGAAGGAGCCGAGCGTTATGGTCGCGGGACGCTTAAAGAAACAGAGCTTGTCCGCGCGGATGAGACCAAGAGGAACGGTAAAGTCACAGAGGTACATACCCTGTGTCCAGTGGCGTTCGGTCTCGAGCACCATGTCAAAGAAACCGCGGCGATAGAGTACCTGACCACGATGTCCCGACCAGAAAACGGCATTCATGCGGGAAACCTGACCGGACGCGCCGTCCGTCAGCACATATTGCTGGGATTCCATCGCGATATCGGAACCCGTTGGAGTCGATTCCCACGGAAATTTGGTATCATAGGCGAGCTTGCAGTAGTTCCACATGCCGTGGATATCGTTCTTTGTTTTTACCACCTTTGCGGTACGGAGAACGGTCTCTCCGTTGTCCTTGTGGTTTGAGAAGCAGAGTCCCGGGCCGTCGAGCGCGGTCTCTTTTACGGCATGCTCCGTAAGGATGTCAAAGGAATTTTCCGATTCCTTTGCGGTCCAGAAAGGGTGATCCTTTGGTAACGCAAGGCAGAGAAAAGCCTTTCCCAGCCAGAAAGGGGACTCCGCGCAGGAATAGCCCTGTACGAGAGGCGTGAACTGCCCGTAGAATCCGAGGTTAGGTATGCCGTTCCACAAAAAATCGTCTCTTGTGAGGAACTGTAAGAGCGAGCCCGAGCAGATGCGCCTTGCAAGACCCGGATCTACAGTGGAAGAGCGGAACATCATGTTTCCGTCAAAAGCGCTTGTCGCGGCATTCCTGTAGATGCAGCTCCTTCCCCACATGTTGGTGAAGCCGTCATTGTCAAACATGTCCGCATAGGTGCGCATCAAGGCATTGGAATGCTCTTCAAACTGTGATGCGGCATACGGCTCTTTTTCATAGCCGTACCAGCGGCACCAGAGAGGGGCATAGAAATTGAAAGCCCAGCAGGAATAATAGTCAAAGCACTGACCGTCACGGTACCAGCCGTCTCCTGCGTAGTAGTTAAGTATTGCCTGGGTGTGGTCGCCCATCACGTTTTCGTCGATCTCAAAGCCTTCCTTCCAAAGGAAAGCAAGGTCAAGCATGCAGAAAAGGCGCCAGTTTTGAGGAACCGTCGCATTTAACGCATAGCTCATTAGAAAGTCCGCGATGTTCTTTTTTTCTTCATCGGTGTAGCGGAGCCATATCTCTTCGCGGCACGCATCAAGTCCGATCACCAGCGCGCAGGTCTCCACGGTCTGCTGGAAGCAGCGTGTGTGATCGTCGGGGTTGTTGACCGCATGCAGCTCCTCGTAGGTGCCCACATAGGCACGGTCGTTTTTGAGCACGGTGCTCCTGTAGATCTGGTCCTTGTAATAATCGGCAAGTTTTATCCCATTTATCGTAAGGTCCGGATCTTCATGTATCATCACCGAAGCGATGAAAAAGGAGCGCGTGAGGCCTTCAAATATCTCTGCTTTTTCCTCGGCGATCAGTCTGTCTCCCGTAGCGCCCTTATGAGGGTAAGTGACGTCGGTCTCACGTCTTGGCATCACCACAGGATCTGCAGGCGATGCGATGTGCGAGAACACACCGTTTAACATGTATTTTGCGGCAGCCTTCCAGCTTTCTCTGGTGAGGCCGGTGTAGGGGCTTAAAGTAAAATCGGTAAATTCCGGTGTCCAGGCGTTTTTCATACTCTTCTCCGATCTGTTTGTCATTTTATTCTTCCGGAACTTCGTTTCCCCTAAGGAGATTCAGGAAATATTTTGCGGGCTCCGAGAGCGGCATTGAATCGTCATAGGCCGCCACTATCTTTCTCGGAGGCACCTTTTCCTGAGTCTTTATCGTGAACAGGTCGGGATTTGAGCGCGCTTCCACGCAGAAATCGGGAACGAACGCAATGCCGAGACCGATCTCTGCAAGGTCGATCAGAAGGTCGTTACTTGAAAGCTCAACGCCCGGAACCAGGTCGATCGACGATTTCTGGAAAAGCTCATGCAGGAAAACGCTTGTCGTGGAGACTTTGTCGAGCATCAGTATCGGAAGCGTCGAAAGTCTTCTGAACGAGAGCGTTTCGTTTTCAAAGGGATATGCCGTGCGGCTTGCGACAAAAACATCGTTGAACTCGCGTAACTGCACGACCTTAAGCGAATTTCCCAGTGTGGGGTTAGGGGCGTTCGAAACGATGAGGTCCGCCTTGTTTTCGTCGAGGAGAGCCGCGCATCCCGATGAGGTTGCGTTTATTACCTTAAGATGTATGTCAGGGTATTTCTTGTGAAAAGCGTTGAAATGAGGCACCAGGAAATAGCGGCACAGCGTGTCGCTCGCGGCGATCTTGAACTGGATCTCGCCGGTCTCACGAGCGGAAGAAAGCTGGTTTTCCGCCTTTGTGATAAGGCTGATCGCAGGCTCTATATGCCTGAAAAGGATCTCACCTTCCTTTGTGAGCGAAACTCTTTTTGTGCTCCTTATGAAAAGCGTTTGTCCGAGACGCCTCTCGAGAACTTTGATCGACTGACTCACGGCAGACTGAGAGATAAAAAGTTCGGCTGCCGCATCGGAAAAGCTGAGCGATCTCGCAACGTGGTAAAATACCTTGTAGAGCTCATAGTTAACATCCGTCATGGCTCGTCTCCTTTTATTGTATTCCCGATTAGTACGGGTTATAAAATGAACAAGATTTATTAATTTTCATAATATCACAAATTGTGGTTTAATTAAAGCACAAGTTTTGTTTTTTGCTATTTTGGGAAGAACGGAGAAGATCATGGTAAGAAGAGTATATGCTGAAAAGAAAGCCGATTTCGCCGTACGCGCGAAGGAACTGGCAAACGAGATAAGGGAATATCTTGATATCACAAGTGTCGACGCGGTGCGCGTCCTGATACGCTATGACATAGAAAACTTAAGCGAACAGACCTACAAAAAGGCTCTGAACACTGTGTTTTCCGAGCCTACATGCGATCTGCTCTACGAAGGCGGATTTCCGAAGAATGCCGGAGATACCGTGTTTTCAGTGGAATACCTTCCCGGACAGTTCGATCAGAGAGCGGATTCCGCAGTGCAGTGCGTAAAGCTCCTCAATGAGTCCGAAGAGCCTGTGATCCTGAGCGCCGTTACCTACGTGCTTTCAGGTAATATCACAGCGGAAGAATCGGAAAAGATCAGGAAATACTGCATAAACCCTGTGGATTCCCGTGTGGCTTCCGAGGATATCCCCGAGACCTTGAGCCTTGTATATGATGTGCCTGCGGACGTAAAGACGTTCGAGGGCTTTAAGGATATGCCGGAAAACGAGCTGAAGAGCCTCTACGACTCGCTCAACCTTGCCATGACCTTCAAGGATTTTCTGCATATCCAAAACCACTATAAAAATGTTGAGCACAGGGATCCCACAGTGACCGAGATCCGCGTGTTCGATACCTACTGGTCGGATCACTGCCGCCATACCACATTCCTCACCGAGCTCACAAACGTTTCATTTGAAGACGGAAAATACAGAAAGCCCATCGAGGATTCCTACAACAGATATTTAAAGGCCAGGAGCGTGCTCTATGCGGGAAGGAAGGACAAATTTGTTTCCCTTATGGATCTTGCGATCTTTGGCATGAAAGAGCTCAGAGCCGCCGGAAAGCTTGACGATATGGAGGTTTCCGACGAGATCAACGCC
>JAEENL010000160.1 GCA_016283775.1 Lachnospiraceae bacterium
GTTCAAACAGGTTAAAGATGAGATAGGGTCTTTCGCGAGGTTTAAAATATTGTGTTATAAAAATGATGAGATCGTATATAACGAAGAGGGTTATTTTTCAATCTATGCGGAGAATTTAGGTAAGAAAGGCTCTACAGATGTTGCCTCCATATGGATTTACGGCAAAGATTTTGACCGGATCGAGTATATATATGAGCCGTAACAGTCAAAATCTCAGTAGATGTCTCCATCTACGCCTTCTTTTACATTTCCAAAATGTGGGGAGAAAAATTCCAAACTACCGGAGTATAAGTAAATTGTAACATGAAGCACCTGCTTCACATCAAAGGTAAAAACGGAGGTATCGTATGAATGGAATAGCAAAAGGAATGATCATTGTACTCGTAATACTTTATGTGGTTTCTCCTGTGGATCTCGCTCCGGGCCCGATAGATGACCTGATAGTGATGCTTCTCGGGGTGGCGGCTATGAGCGGGAAAAAGAGGCTCGAGAGAAATAACGGATAGAACCACACGTAAAAAGAACACGAGCCGGATGAAAGCAATAAGCTGCAATCCGGCTTATTTTTTAAGATCAGAATCACTTGGTTTTTTGTGATGGCAACAAAGCAGAAAAAACTGTGGACAACAATATTGCAATGGGATAACATTTAGTGAGAAGCCATGCTGAAAATATTGGGGGAAAACCATGATCTATCTTAAGAAAAACCATTACCTCGGCCAACTTTCCGACATCACGTTTGTTGTGATACTCACAAGATATATGGACAAGTGGGTGTTTTGCTGGCACAGGAAAAGACAGAGCTTTGAAAATCCGGGCGGACATGTGGAGCCGGGGGAGAGCGCAATGCAGGCGGCAAAGCGCGAGCTGTATGAGGAGACGGGGATCACGGATTGCCGGATGATACCGCTCTGGGACTATGAGCAGCCGTGGGATGACGGAGTGCACAAGAATAACGGCCGTTTTTACCTGGCTGTTGCAAATTCTCTTGGGGAACTTCCGACAAACAGCGAGATGGAGCGTATTGAGCTGTTTGACACGGTGCCGGAGAATTTCACCTATGACAGGGAAGACGCGCTGAAAGACCTTGAGATGGCAAAGAAGATGCTTGATGCATGGGAGTAAAAAATGAGCCTTCGTGACATCTTCAGACGTAAAGAAAAATATCTTTCCGACGAGGCGCCGACGGATTATTGCACTTCGTGTTTTGCGGATCTCACAAAGCAGGAGGGCTTTGACAGGACAGCGCCTTACTGGGTGTGCACGGGCTGCAGGCAGGTGCTGATAAGGCCCGATCTTGACTGGAAGGTTATCTGGAAGTGTGATGGCTGCAACGACCTTTTGAATGCGCAGGAAGGCTTCAGTGAGGACTGCGGAGAGTGGACCTGCAGGGCATGCGGAGGGGTCAATCCCATAACGAAAAAAGAGATCTACGCTTCCGAAGCGGAATATCTTTCCGACATGAACGATCCTTTACGCGGGATCTCCGATGAGGCGGCTCTGGAACTTTCGCGTTACATGGAAGTTGATACACTTGGAAATACAGGAAATATAAGGCTTGTGCGAAACGTTGAAGACGGAAAGCTTTATGTGGAAAAGTTCCTTGAAGTTTACGATAAAAATGTGTATTTACGCCTGATGGACGAACCTTTGAAAAATATGCCCCGGATCAAGGCTGTCTATGAGGGAAACGGCAGGCTTACAGTAGTTGAGGAATATATCCCGGGAAAGACACTTGAGGAAACACTTGGAAACACAACGCTCAGCATAGCTGAGGCTGTGGACATGGCAAAAAAGGTGTGCAATATACTTAAAAACCTGCATGAGCTTTCGACTCCCATCATCCACAGGGATGTGAAGCCTTCAAACATCATCCTGACACCGGACGGAGAAGTGTATCTGCTTGATATGAATGCTTCAAAGATGTACAAGCAGGATGAGAATGACGACACGAGATATCTGGGGACAATGGGTTATGCCGCGCCGGAACAGGTGGGATACGGCTTTTCTGCATCGTCTCCGAAGACCGACATTTATGCACTCGGGATGCTTTTGAACGTCATGGTGACAGGGCATTTTCCAAAGGACAAAAAGGCTCCAGAGCCGCTTTTTTCTGTGATAGAAAAGTGCATAAAGCTTGACGCAGACGAAAGGTATTCAGATGCCGAGCTTATCGAAGCGCTTGAAAACATCGGGTGAAGACATGGAAGACAAAAAGACCGAAGAACTGAACGATCTTCTGCTGAACGCAGCGCCAAAGGACCTGAGCGGAGTGCTTAAGGAAAACAGGAAATATATGACAAACGGTGGTCGTGAGTTTTACGACTACTACACAGATATCCTTCACAAAAAGCATATAAAGCTGAAGGATGTGTATACCTTTGCAGACTTAAGCGAATCCTACGGCGGTCAGATCGTCAGGATGGAAAAGTCCACATCGGACCGCGATCTCATCATCAGGCTTTGCATGGGAGGGCATTTCACCTTGCTTGAAATGAACCGCGCGCTGAAGCTCTACGGGATGCGTGAACTCTACGCAAAGGAACCTCGGGACGCCTGTCTTATCGTTGCTGTGAACAATCGCGTGTATGACCTTGGGGATATTGACGACATGCTCGAAGCCCAGGGGCTTAAAAAACTCAGTAAAAACACGTGAAAAGGCCTTCGGTTGCAACTTACCCCCTTAAAAATACAACTTACCGTAAAAACTGTTTCCTTTTGGGAGCAGTTTTTTTATTATACGCATGCAAAGAGAAAACAGGAGCAGACAAGGAGGCATCTATGAATGTACTTGAAATAAAAGGACTTACCAAAAGATACGGGGAATTTGAAGCGGTGAAAAACATTTCCTTTGACGTTGAGGCCGGCTCGGTGCTGGGATTCCTCGGGGTGAACGGAGCGGGCAAGAGCACAACGATAAACATGCTGTCCACGATACTCACTCCGTCCGGCGGAGAGGTCGAAATCTGCGGACACAGGCTTGGAAAGGATGACATGGACATCCGAAGGGCGATAGGCGTCGTTTATCAGTCAAATGTCCTTGACGATATCCTGACGGTCAAAGAAAACCTGTATCTGCGGTCAGGGATAAAGGGACTCACAAAAGAAGAGATAAGAGCGAGACTTAAAGAGCTTGACGATCTGCTCCACATTTCTCCGATAATGAACAAAAGATATTCGCTGCTTTCGGGCGGACAAAAGAGAAGATGCGAGATCGCGCTTGCGCTCATGAATTCGCCAAAGATCCTTTTCCTTGACGAACCTACGACAGGGCTTGACCCCGCGACAAGAGCGGATGTCTGGGAAGCGGTAAAAAGGCTCAGACGAAGCGAGGAAATGACGGTGTTCCTCACAACGCACTACATGGAGGAAGCGGCATCGGCAGATAAGATAATCATCATCGACAAGGGCGAGATACTTGCGGAAGGCACGCCGTTCGCACTGAAGGAAAAATATGCGAAAGACAAGCTCAAACTGTATTTCTCACAGGAAAAATATGACGAGATAACAGAAAAGCTCAAAGGCACAGAAACCAAAAAGACAAAATACGGTGCAAAGTGCCTGCTCACAGATTCGCTCGAAGCGATCGAAAAGATCAACAGAGTAAAAGATATGATAGACGGATTTGAAGTTATCCAGGGAAATATGGACGATGTGTTCTTAAATGTTACGGGACAAGGGAAGGAGACGGTATGAAACAGTTTTTTGCACTTAATTCAAGGAATCTCAAGATCTATTTTAAAGACATCTCGGCAGTGTTCTTTTCGTTTCTGTCGGTGTTTATCGTGATAGGACTTATGGTGCTTTTCCTCGGGAACGTGGCAAACGGCTCCATCATGAGGCTTGTCGAAGGCGTACCCGGAAGAGATCCGGAGGCTGACGCGGAGACCGTAAAACGCATAGTATATCTCTGGACCGTGGGCGGGATACTTACCATCAGCTCCGCCAGCGTGACGCACGCATTTTACGCAAACATGATAAAGGACAGAAAAGACAACAGGCTGAATTCCATTCTTGTGATGCCGATAAAGCGAAACCTCATCGTATCCTCGTTCGTTTTCGGAGCATGGCTCACCAGCGTGCTGACAGGCGCTGTGACACTTGCGATCACTGAGATCATCGGCGTTGTCAAAGGATACCCTGTGTTCACTTTTACAGAGCATCTGCAGATACTTCTTCTCATCTGCGCAAATTCATTTGTATACGCATCGATACTTTTTCTCCTTGCGAGCCTCGGAAAGAGCGAGAGCGCATGGGGTGCGATCGGGATCATCATCGGCACGCTCTCGGGCTTCCTCGGCGGTATCTACCTTCCCATCGGAGATCTGGGCAGCGGGATAGCCAAGGTCATCAAATGCTTCCCGTTCATTTACGGAACTTCGGCATTCAGAGACGTCATGCTGAAAAAAGTGGAAGACGGCTTTTTTGCAGGACTTCCTGAGGAAATGAGGCTTGGCGTGGACAGCAATATGGGAACTTCACTGTCACTTTTTGAAAAAGAATTGTCATTGGGCGTAAAAATCGGTATACTTGTAGCGACAGGTCTGGTATTCTGCCTCGCCTCGACCATTATCCTGAAATACGGAAAAAAGAAAGACAGATGATCGATGAAGATAACCATTTTGACACCGGAGCCCGGTGAAGAAGACGAAATAATCGTAAAAGTGAAGGACCTTTCCGATGACACATTAAGCCTTTTACGACGCCTTAAGGAAGGCGGGGAGAAGGACAGCATCGCAGGGTACACCGGGGAAAGCATTGTGATGCTCCCGGTCGCGGAAATATTCTATTTTGACGCGGTGGACAACAAAGTTTTTTCCTACACGAAAGACAAGTGCTTCGAAGTAAAAAAGAAGCTGTTTGAGATTGAGGAAGAATACGGGAATGCGTCGTTTATCCGCGTTTCGAAAAATGCGATAGTGAACATCAGAAAGATCGAGAGACTGGTGCCGGAATTTAACGGAAGGCTCGAAGCAAAGCTTAAAAACGGCGAGAGCATCATAATCTCAAGAGGCTACGTGCCTCAGCTTAAAAATAAGCTCGGGATTGGAAAGTAGGACGGAAATGGCAGCATTCATAAAAAAATTTCTCTGGTTTTTTATAATAATCAACAGTGGTATACTTTTAGTATTCGGGATAAGCTCCGTTTCCTACGAGACGATCCTGACCGTAAATATCTGGAGGATATTCGGTATGTCTTCGGCCACGGCCCTTGTGACCGCAGGAGTCTTTTCCATTGAGCCCAGAAAGCCGATGAAGCGGGCGGTGAACATACTTCTTATGGCGGCACATTTTCTGAGCCTCTGCGCGATAGTTTTCTTTGGAGGCACGCAGTTTGGATGGTTTGAGACTTCGTTTTCAGGCTTCATTTCGGTCATAGTGAGTGTCGGAATAGTCTATGCTTTTACGGCCGGAGTGTACATCCTTCTCGCAAAAAAGGAAGCCGAAGACCTGAACAAGGCACTTGAAAAGTACGGCAAAGAAGACGGAAAGCAGGAATAAGGTGAATGATATGAGCTATGTTGAACTTCGCGATGTGAGAAAAGAATACAAAATGGGTGAAGTCACGATAAATGCCGCGGATGGCATAAACTTTTCCATAGAAAAGGGCGAATTTGCGGTGATCGTAGGCCCTTCTGGCGCAGGAAAGACTACAGTTCTCAACATCCTGGGAGGAATGGACACCGCGACCTCGGGAGAGGTCTGGGTGGACGGAAATAACCTAGCGGGATACAAAGGGCGC
>JAEENL010000161.1 GCA_016283775.1 Lachnospiraceae bacterium
TTGGATCCGATCTTGTTTTCCGACTTTTCGAAAGAATGAGTCCAATCGGAGAAAAGCAGGAACAATATAAATACAATGCTGCTCAAAGACCAGGTGATGGGATATGCCCACGAAATGGTCTGAAATACAGGGAACAGCCGTATCGCAACGGTCACGTAGGTCACTCTGAAAATGCACCAGAAAGCGAGCATCGTTACCATGGGTACTACCGATTTCCCGCAGCCTCTCATAACTCCGGCCGCACAGTGCGAAAAAGCGAGAAGCAGGAAAAACAGTGATGTCACCCGCGCATGTATCATGCCGTATTCGATGGATGTTTCGTCCGAAATGAAAAACTTGAGAAGCGGATGCGATCCCCAGAACATCACAAAGCCAATGAGCTCCGAGAAAGCCATCCCAAGTATCAGTGAACCCGTGGCGCCGCGCTTTGCCCTGTCATATTTCCTTGCGCCGAGATTCTGGCTCACAAAGGTCGGAAGCGCCATGGACAGACAATTTATCGGAAGGAACACAAAGCCTTCGATCTTGTGATACGCTCCCATCCCGGCCATTGCCGCATCTCCGAAGTCGTTCACGTTTTTCTGTATCGTCATATTTCCAATGCTGATAACGGAATTCTGGATGCCTGTGGGTATGCCCTGAAGCACCACTTCCTTCATCATGCTGCCGTGCCACTTGATGGACTTGAATCTGAGCTTCATGTAATCGTCTTTGTATGCGGTCATCCTCAGGATGCAGAGCACAACGCTCACAGCCTGTGACAGTACCGTGGCGGCTGCGGCTCCGGCAACGCCCATTCCGAAAAGGCCTACAAATAAGAAATCCAGTGCGATGTTAAGTATCGATGAGACTCCCAGAAAGATCAAAGGGCTTACGCTGTCTCCGAGTGCCCGCATGATCGCCATGCAGATGTTGTACATCACGTTCATCGATATACCGCCGAATATGATCTGCAGGTAGAGTGTCGAATACGGAATTACCGTGTCGGGAGTGTCCATAAGCCTCAGGAGCCATGAGATTATGAGTTCCCCGACGATCGTCCCCGCCACCGAAGCGATGATACCGAAAAGGAAATTTGTATGGATCGCGCGTTCGACATTTTTTTCGTCTTTTGCCCCGAAGTATTTGGAGATGATGACACCTCCTCCGACAGACATTCCGGCAAAAAAGCCGATGACAAAAAACGAAAGACTGCCGGTGGAGCTTACCGCGGCAAACTCGCTGATCGATGCGAAATGACCGATCACATAAGCGTCGGCCAGATTATAAAGCTGCTGCATGATCTGTCCCAGCAGCAGCGGGATACAAAAGATCGATATCCCTTTGAGGATCGGCCCCTCTGTAAGGTCGATCACGGTATTGAAAAGATGTTTGCTTTTGTTATGCATTGTATTTTATTTCTTCTTTTTTACTTTGAGATATTCTTTCAGATACTGCCCGGTGTAGGAGCCCTTCACCTTTGCGACTTCCTCCGGCGTGCCCTTTGCGATCACCGTGCCGCCTCTGTCACCGCCTTCGGGTCCCATGTCGATTATATAGTCCGCGCACTTGATCACATCAAGATTGTGCTCTATCACAAGGACAGTATTTCCGCCCTCTGTGAGCCTCTGAAGTATCCCTATCAGTTTGTTAACATCATCAAAATGCAGGCCGGTCGTGGGCTCATCGAGGATATATATGGTGCGTCCCGTGGCACGCTTGGATAGTTCGGTCGCGAGTTTGATACGCTGTGCCTCACCTCCGGAAAGGTCCGTGGAAGGATGCCCCAGCTCAAGATAGGAAAGTCCCACGTCGTTCAAAGTCTCGATCTTTCTTCTGATCATCGGGACATTCTCAAAGAACCTGAGGCCCTCTTCAACAGTCATATCGAGCACATCGCTGATGGTCTTCCCCTTATATTTCACGTCCAGTGTCTCCCGGTTGTAGCGTTTTCCGCCGCACACCTCGCAGGGCACGTAAACATCGGGCAGGAAATTCATCTCGATCTTTATGATGCCGTCTCCTCCGCAGGCTTCACAGCGTCCGCCTTTTACGTTGAACGAAAAGCGTCCTTTGGAATAGCCGTGCTGTTTTGCGTCAGATGTGGCCGCAAAAACGTCTCTTACAAGGTCAAATATCCCTGTATATGTGGCGGGATTTGACCTCGGAGTGCGCCCGATGGGCGACTGGTCGATATCTATTACCTTGTCGAGCTGTTCATAGCCTTCTATGCCCTGTGACTTTCCGGCAACGGTGCCTGAGCGGTTGAGCTTCTTTGCAAGGGTCTTATAGATGATCTCATTTACAAGTGAGCTCTTTCCGGAGCCTGAGACACCCGTAACACAGGTAAACACGCCGAGCGGCACGGAAACGTCCACGTTTCTCAGGTTGTTTTCCGCTGCGCCCCTGACTTTCAGCCATCCTGTGGGCGTCCTGCGTTTTGCCGGCACTTCGATCTTTTTTCTTCCGGAAAGATAATCAGCGGTGATCGAGTTTTGGCACTTCATCACCTCTTCGGGAGTCCCGGCCGCAACCACCTCTCCGCCGTGCTTTCCCGCGCCGGGACCGATGTCCACGAGGTAATCCGCTTCTCTCATCGTCTCCTCATCATGTTCGACTACGATGAGGGTGTTTCCGAGGTCTCTCAGTCTCTTGAGCGATGAAAGCAGTCTTCCGTTGTCGCGCTGGTGCAGGCCTATGCTGGGTTCGTCAAGGATGTAGACCACGCCCACAAGTCCGGATCCGATCTGGGTTGCCAGCCTGATACGCTGTGCCTCGCCACCGGATAAGGTGCCTGCAGATCTCGCAAGAGTAAGGTAATCAAGTCCCACGTCGTTCAAAAACTGCACTCTGTTCCTGATCTCCTTCAGGATGGTCGCCCCTATGGTCTGCTGTGTGGGCGTGAGCTTAAGGCCTTCCAGATATGCGGGAAGGTCTCTCACAGGAATATCGGTCACTTCTGCTATATTCTTTCCTCCGACTGTCACGGCAAGGACTTCGGGCTTCAGCCTTTTTCCTCCGCAGACCGCGCACGGAGTCTGTGTCATATACGCTTCATATTCCGCCTTTGAACTCTCCGAAAAGGTCTCGCGGTAGCGCCTTTCGACGTTCTTTATAAGGCCCTCGAAAGCGATGGGATAGACGCCTGTCCCGCGCTGTCCCGAATAGTGCACGTCAACGCTCTCATCGGTACCGTAGATTATGATATCCTTTATCTTCTGTGGCAATTGTTCAAACGGAGTGTCAAGAGAAAACTTAAAATGCTTCGCAAGTGCCGCAAGAAGGCTTCCGGAAAAACTCTTCACGTCCTTCGACGACTGCCACCCGAGCACAGAGATCGCGCCTTCGCTGAGGCTTAAGCTCTCGTCCGGTATCATGAGTTCGGGAGAAAATTCCATGTGAACGCCTATGCCGTTGCAGTTGGGGCAAGCCCCGAAAGGATTGTTGAACGAAAACGCTCTTGGCTCAAGTTCGGGAAGGGATATCCCGCAATCAGGACACGCAAAGCTCTGGGAATAGATCTTTTCGTTACCGTCCATGAGATCGACTACAAGAAGTCCCTCGGAAAGTTTGAGTGCCGTTTCTATAGAATCTCCGAGACGCTGTTCGATCCCGGGCTTTGCTATGAGCCTGTCAACGACAAGCTCGATAAGATGTTTGTTGTTTTTTTCAAGTTTTATCTCTTCGGAAAGATCATAGATGGCTCCGTCGATCCTTGCTCTTACAAAGCCGGATTTTTTTGCCTGTTCGAGTACCTTCTGGTGTTCACCCTTTCTGCCCCGCACCACGGGAGCAAGTATCTGAAACCTGGTTCCCTCGGGAAGACGCATGATGTCATCCGCCATTTGATCCACGGTCTGCTTGTTTATCTCTCTGCCGCAGTTTGGGCAGTGCGGAGTGCCGACCCTTGAAAAAAGGAGTCTGAAATAGTCATATATCTCTGTCACCGTGCCGACCGTGGATCTGGGGTTCCTGTTTGTGGATTTCTGGTTTATGGAGATCGCGGGAGAAAGTCCTTCTATGCTCTCAACGTTTGGTTTTTCCATCTGTCCAAGGAACTGCCTCGCGTATGAAGACAGCGACTCCATGTAGCGCCTCTGCCCTTCCGCATAGATCGTGTCAAAAGCAAGCGTGCTCTTTCCCGAGCCCGAAAGCCCTGTGAGCACTACAAACTTGTCGCGCGGGATGTCTATATCCATCTTTTTCAGGTTGTGCTCGGCAGCGCCTCGTATCCTGATGTAATTCTTTGCCTCTTCAAACATATCTGCTCCTGTTTATTCCTGCCCGTTCATATATTTCTTCAGTTCAATGAGTTTATCACGCAGCTCCGCCGCAAGTTCAAAGTTGAGCTCGGCCGCTGCCGCATGCATCTTCTTTGTGAGCTTTTCGGAAAGGCTCCTGAGTTCCTGGGCCGACATGGATTCCATATCCTTTTCAAGTTTACCCGTGGGTTCCTCCACTTTCTTTGAAATGCTGATAAGCTCACGGACCGCTTTCTTTACGGACGTAGGCGTGATGTGGTGTGCCTTGTTGTATTCGTCCTGGATCCTTCGGCGTCTGTTGGTCTCCGATATGGCCTTGTCCATGGACTCCGTGATCGTATCCGCATACATCACCACGTGTCCCCCGACATTTCTCGCGGCACGTCCCACCGTCTGTATGAGAGACGTCTCTGAACGAAGGAAGCCCTCCTTGTCGGCATCAAGTATCGCAACCAGCGAAACTTCAGGGATGTCAAGACCTTCACGAAGAAGGTTGATGCCTACAAGTACATCAAAAACATCGAGTCTCATGTCTCGTATTATCTCGGCGCGTTCAAGCGTGTCTATGTCGGAATGCAGATATTTTACGCGCACTCCCACCTCACGCAGGTAATCGGTGAGATCTTCGGCCATCTTTTTTGTGAGTGTGGTCACAAGGACCTTCCCGCCGTCCTTCACTGTCTTGTTTATCTCGCCCAGCAGATCGTCTATCTGCCCCTTTGTCGGGCGCACAAAGATCTCGGGATCCAGAAGTCCCGTAGGTCTTATCACCTGTTCGGCCCTGAGGAGCTCATGGCTCTCCTCATATTTGCCCGGAGTTGCGGAAACACAGAGCATGCGGCTCACATGAGTCTCAAACTCTTCAAAGCACAGCGGTCTGTTGTCCATTGCGGACGGCAGACGGAATCCGAAATCGATGAGAGTCTGTTTTCTCGACCTGTTGCCGTTGTACATCCCGCCTATCTGGGGTATCGTCATGTGAGACTCGTCGACGATGATCAGAAAATCATCAGGGAAGAAATCGAGGAGCGTATAAGGCGGCTCGCCGGGTTTAAGCCCCGAGAGGTGCATGGTGTAGTTTTCTATGCCCGAGCACATGCCGGTCTCGTGCAGCATCTCTATGTCATAGCTGGTACGCTCATAAATGCGCTGAGCTTCAAGAAGTTTTCCCTTGTCCTTGAAATACTTAACGCGCTCATTCATCTCTTCTTCGATGTCCTGAAGCGCCTTGTTCATCTTGTCCTGCTCCACGACATAGTGGGAAGCGGGGAACACCTCAATATGCGAGAGCGCGCATTTCACATTGCCTGTGAGCACGTCAAACTCGGTGATCCTGTCTATCTCATCACCGAAAAACTCGATGCGGAAGGCTGTATCTCCGTAAGATGCCGGGAACACCTCGACCGTATCTCCGCGCACTCTGAACATGCCACGTTTGAAATCTATGTCGTTTCTCACATACTGTATCTCTGTGAGGCTGCGGAGCACTTCGTCTCTGTCTTTCTGCATTCCGGGCCTCAAGGACACCGAAAGGCTCTGATATTCGTCGGGACTTCCGAGTCCGTAGATACATGAAACGGAAGCCACGATGATCACGTCCTTCCGTTCTGACAGCGAGGCAGTCGCGGAATGGCGCAGTTTGTCTATCTCGTCGTTTATCGCGGAATCCTTTTCGATGTAGGTATCCGAGGACGGGATATATGCCTCGGGCTGGTAATAATCATAGTAGGACACAAAATACTCGACCGCATTTTCGGGGAAGAACTCCTTCATCTCCGAATAAAGCTGCGCCGCAAGCGTTTTATTATGCGCGATGATGAGTGTCGGCGTCTGGAGCTGCTCTATCACGTTTGCCATCGTGAAAGTCTTTCCCGATCCGGTCACGCCAAGCAGGGTCTCGTGAGTATTGCCCTCACGGAACCCTTCCACTATCTTTCTTATGGCCTCCGGCTGGTCGCCGGTGGGCTTGAATTCAGAATGTAATTTGAAATCCATGGTAAGTCCTTTTTCACTGTTCCACCCTGCGTTCCTTACAAGTGAAACCGCAGAACATTATACTCTACAAATGAGCGCAACGCAAGGAAAATCCCCGTCTTGAAACTTCTGTGACACTATGCTATCATTCTCATCGAAAATCATTTTGCATTAAGACCGGAGGACCATCATGGACGATAAAACAAGGAACTGCTATCTTTTTGTACATTTTACGGGAGAATCGGAAAACGGAGAACAGATATATTTTTCGCTGAGCCGTGACGGGCTGCACTGGAACGACCTAAACAACGGAGCTCCCGCCCTGATATCCCATATCGGTGAATGCGGCGCCCGCGACCCATTCATTGTACGTGACGAGAAGACCGGAATCTTTTATCTGATCGCCACGGACCTCCGCATCGCTTCGGGCAAGGGCTGGGGTGTTGCCCAGTACGGCGGGAGCAGGGACATTCTCGTATGGTCTTCAAAAGACCTTGTTCATTTCACAGGTCCCGAGGCCGTGACCGTCGGCGTTCCCGATGCCGGGTGCGTATGGGCGCCGGAAGCCATCTACGATGAAGCCGAAGAAGCTTTTATGGTATTCTGGGCTTCGATGACGCCCAAGGACGATCCCGAGAAAGCAAAACAGAAGATATATATGAGCCACACAAAGGATTTTAAGACCTTTACTGCACCCGCTCTCTATATGGAACGCGACAACCATGTCATCGACACCGATATCGTCCGCCTCGACGGAGCCAATTCCAAAACCGAGGGCTATATGCGTTTTTCAAAGGACGAGACCACAAAAAACATCCGTGTCGACTTTGGAAGTTCTCTTGACAAGGATGCCTTTTCAAACGTGCATATTCCGGTACTTGACGATATGAGGGGCATAGAAGGGCCCATCTGTTTCTATATAAGCCAGCTCTCCAAATGGTGTCTGATGGTCGACAGATATGCGACGCACGGAGGTTATCTCCCGCTCCTTTCCGACGATCTTCTCTCAGGCGGCATGCGGGTCCTTTCAGAAGACGAATATGACCTCGGAAAGTCGCTCAAACGCCACGGCGGCATCCTTCCCATCACCGAGGAAGAATACAGAAGGATAGAAAAAGCCTTCGGCTGATCTCCTGCCTCACGCGATACGCACTATCCTCTCATACACCATGAGATCCTTTTCCGACAGCGCCATGTCATGATGGTGGTGTCCGAAATACCATGCGGTATACCTGTCCTCAAGACGGTCTTTGATCGTCTGAAGATACTGTGTCGTCGTATCGCCTTTAAACTCCCCTTTTGAATAGGTCATGATATCCGAAGCCGGCCCTTCATGAGAAAAAATGAAGTCGGCTTCGTTTTTATGCTCCGCGAGATTCTTAAGTCCTTCCTGCAGCTCGGCTTCGGAGGGCTTTTCTTCTTTCCACCAGGAAACATGCTCTTGTCTTTCCGCCCGGTCTCCACTCTCCGCGCCGCCGAAAGAAAAGATATTTTTTCCGCACACGTCGGTATAATACTGTCCGCGCATCAGATGGATCACCGAGGGCCTCACGAAATGCACCTTTCCGCCGTGCCACAGGGAAACAGGAAATGCGTTGAGCGCATCGAAATCTTCATGGTTCCCGTCAACAAACAGAGTCGTAAAGGGCTTCTGGTCAAGCTCGTCGAGCAGCGGATCCATGTTTTTTTCAGGGTAAAAGAAACCTATGTCACCAAGAATCACCACAAAATCCGACTTCTTCATTTCCTTCTGTTTCGGAAAATTATTGTACGAAAGCCTGTGAAAATTTCCGTGACAGTCTCCTGTAACATATATCATACGTCAGTCCTTTCTCCTTCGAAAGCTTGATTACACAAGCATTTTTCGAATTGTATATAAATTTTGCAAATTTTAATTTATTTATCTTAAAAATGTTTGAAAATACTCTTTCGTTTCCCGAACTTTTATGATATAATCCTCTTTGGGAAACCGGAAGGAGGTACTTTTCAATGAACACTTACACAGAAGCAGTTATGAAAGAGCTTGAAAGCGTTTCGTCTCACTATCTGATCTATGAGATCAAAAGAGCACCTCTCAGAGGCGCCGAAACAGAGCTTTCGCTCAACGATTCCCTTGTGGACGATATCTGCGAGAACTGGAGTGCAAAGGGGTTGTTTGACAGCGATTTCGGATCCGATCAGCGTTACAGGTCTTATGTCCGTGATGCGATCATCCGTTACAGCCAGAATCGTTCAAGGTTCAAGACCATCTACGATCTCGGAGAAACATCCGAAGCAGTCGGCGCAAACGCATAACAAACAATATCCGGCGGCACGATTGGGGTTTCGTGCCGCATTTTTTATGCCATACGGATTATATCACAAAGGCGCTCTTTTTCATATGACCGGGCCAAATTATAAAAAAAGTATAAATTGTTAGCACTCCCTCTTGACGAGTGCTAATTTTGTGTTATAATACGAGTCGAACAAAGGAAATGGTTTCCCGAGTCCGAAGAAAATACAGTGTAAACAACATATACACCGAGTGAGTGTTTCACCCGGGTACACAAAGGAGATGATCAGTATGTTGATGCCCAGTATTTTTGGAGAGAACTTGTTTGACGATTTCTTTGATTTCCCGTTTGATGACAGAGACCTTAACAAGGTCGAGAAAAAGCTCTACGGTAAACATGCGGCCCGTATGATGAAGACCGATGTGAAGGAGCTTGACGGTGCTTATGAGCTTGAGATGGATCTCCCCGGATTTTCAAAAGACGAGATCAAGATCAGCCTTGATGACGGTTACATGACCGTAAGCGCATCCAAGGGGCTCGATAAGGACGAAAAAGAAAAGGACGGCGCCCGTTACATAAGACGTGAACGTTATGAAGGCGCAATGAGCAGGAGCTTCTATGTAGGCGACGAGGTCACGGAAGAAGACATAAAGGCCGAGTTCAAGCATGGTATCTTAAAGCTCACCGTTCCGAAAAAGGAACCCAAAAAGAATATCCCTGAAAAGAAATACATAGAGATCACGGGATAAAACAAAGCCCCTCGGAGACTGACAAATGAACCTGAATCAGATATTTCTCATAGTGTACATTGCCTTTTTGGCGATCATGTCCCTTATAACCGCCGTGTTGTTCGCGGCTGACAAAAAGAAAGCCGAAAAAGGCACGATGCGCACCAAAGAAAAGGTCCTGCTCGGTTTTGTGTGTTTTGGCGGTGCATTGGGAGGCCTTATCTCATCAAGGCTCGTCCGGCATAAGACAAATAAAGCCTATTTCACTTTCACCATCTGTTTGTCACTTATCTGCAACATAGCAGTGATCGTGATACTCACTTTACTTTCGATCGGAGGCTGAACATGGATAAGAGGACCCCAAACACATCTCTTGAACGTTCCCATTCAACAGCAAGCAATCTGAAGCTCACACTGCTCTGTCTCGTAGCTGCGATCTCCGGATCCGCAGCGTGGGTATTCATAGGGCTCGTGATCTATATGCTCCGCGGAGGGAACATGGAAGGAAAAAGCTGGATGGCCGTTTCAGGTTCGGTCGTTTCATTCATTCTCACATTCCTCAGCCTTAAGGGGCTGGACAAGTTCACAAGATAAGCCGTGAAGGCTTTTAACGTGCGCCGTCGGGCGCATTGTCAGCGAAAAGACTGTCGTACAAACGGCAGTCTTTTTTTGAAACTCACTGTTTATTTTTTGGCCCAAATCTGATAAAGTATAGTGTATCAGGTTTCGATCTGAATGGGTTTACAAAAAGGGTCGGCACAGGCCGTAAGCCGTGCCGGGAAAGGATGGAGAAAGTAATGAACACCAAGAAACGTAACGTAATCGTGGGGCAATCCGGAGGACCGACCGCAGCGATCAACTCATCGCTCGCAGGAGTTTTCCGTACGGCAAAGGACAGAGGCTACAAGAAGGTTTACGGAATGCTGCACGGCGTTCAGGGCCTGCTTGAGAACAGATATATCGATCTTTCCGAACACATCCAGTCAGGTCTCGACGCCGAGCTTTTAAAGAGAACGCCTTCGGCATATCTCGGCACCTGCCGTTACAAGCTCCCCGGCATCAACGAGAACAAAGATGTATATGAAAAGATCTTCCACATTCTTGACGAGCTCGAGATCGACTGCTTTATCTACATCGGCGGAAACGATTCGATGGATACCATCAAAAAATTATCGGATTATGCCATCATTACAGGCTCCGATATCAGATTTGTAGGATGTCCCAAGACCATCGACAATGATCTCGCTCTTACCGATCATACCCCCGGTTACGGTTCTGCCGCAAAATACATCGGCACATCCGTAAAAGAGATCATCCGTGACAGCTGGAGTCTTGAGACCGAGCGCGGACAGATCATCGTTATCGAAGTGATGGGACGTAACGCAGGCTGGCTTACAGGCGCCACCGTTCTCGCAAAAGGTGAGGACTGCGACGGACCTGATGCCATCTATCTTCCCGAGCTTCCTTTCGACGTCGGCGCATTTGTTGACAAGGCAAAAGAGCTTCTCCAGAAAAAAGCTTCGGTAGTCATCGCTGTATCTGAAGGCATACATACCTCAGACGGCAAGTACATCTGCGAAATGGACAACGATCCCGACTATGTTGACGCATTCGGTCATAAGCAGCTCACAGGAACCGCAAGGTATCTCTGCAGCGTCCTCGCAAAAGAGATCGGCTGCAAGACCAGAGCCATCGAGCTTTCCACACTCCAGCGTGCCGCAAGCCACTGCGCATCACGTATCGACATCCTCGAAGCATATGAGGTTGGCGGTGCCGCGATGAAGGCCGCAGATGAGGGCGACAGCGGAAAGATGGTTGTCATCCAGCGTCTCTCCGACGATCCTTACCAGGCAGGAACAGAAGTTAAGGACGTTCACAAGATCGCAAACGACGAGCGCCTTGTTCCGAGAGAATGGATCACCAAGGACGGCACCTATGTGACCAACGATTTCATCACCTACGTAAGACCTCTTATCCAGGGCGATGTAAGTCCCATCATGGTTGACGGTATCCCGCGTCATCTTTATCGCAAGGGATTCCAGGATCTTCTGTAAAACAGGTTATTAAAACACGGATTCCGTGAGAGTCAATGGGGACGGTTCTTTTTGACTCAAAGCCAAGCTTTGAGTCAAAAAGAACCGTCCCCATTGACTCTTTTTACAGTTCTTTCATCATCTTGAACAGTTTCTTTTTTCTTGCCCCTTCATTTCCCGAATATGGATGCTCACGAAGCGGCAAATTGAACCTGCTACTCCCTTCGAGAACGGTGGAAGGATGAGAAAACTCCCTGAATCCCCATTCTCCGTGATATGCGCCCATTCCCGAATGTCCCGTGCCATTGAAAGGAACATGCTTCACCATGAGGTGCATTATCACATCGTTTATGCACCCGCCTCCAAACTGCATGCGCCGCATCGTGCGCCTTGCCCAGCGTTTGTCCGCGGAAAATACATACAGTGAAAGGCCATGTTCTCTATCCTCTATAGTCTTTAGCAATCCGTCGATCTCACTGTCCTTAAAGGTCACCACGGGAAGCAGCGGATTGAACAGTTCATGCCGCACTATCTTTTCATCGATCCGTACAGGGTAAATAACCGTGGGACAGTATTTAAGCGCTTCTTCGTTTCCCATGCCGCCGAAGACTATCCTGTCGCGGTATTCGTCAGCCTCCTCGCTGCACTTTTTATAAGCCTGCGCATTTATCAGCCGGGGGTATTCGGGATTTTCCGAAGCATTTTTGCCAATCTGCCGCGTGATCTCTTCTTTTAATGCGCTCACAAATTCATCCGCAATCTCTTCTGCGACAGCGACCTGGTTTATGTTTATGCATATCTGTCCGGAATTTAGTATCTTAAAGAACGCCACTTTCCTCGCGGCATCCCTTATGTTCGCGTCTTTTCTGACAATGCACCAGTTTCCTGTCTCCCCGCCAAGCTCGAGCGCCACGGGAGTAAGATGTTTTGCGGCTTCTTCCATCACATGTACCGCAACTCTCGGACTTCCTGTATAAAAGATCTTGTCAAACCGCTCCGCAAGGCACATGTCCGCAACATCATGCCCGCCGCCGAGCACCTTTACATAGTCATCATTAAAGGCGCGTTGTACCACTTTTTCTATCACCGAAGCGCATGCGGGAGCCTTTGAGGAGACCTTTATCACCGCTGTGTTTCCCGCTGAGATCGCTGCATTCAGCACTCCGAGAGACAAAAGGACAGGGAAATTGAACGGCGATATGATGAGCGTCGTTCCGTAAGGGACCTTATATACACGTGTCACAAGGCTCGGAAAGCACATTATACCGCTGAAATGCTTTTCCGGCCTTGCCCATTTTTTAAGGCATGAGATCGATTCGTTGATCTCAACGACAGTCGGAAGAATGTCACAAAGATAGGCCTCCGTGGGTGTTCTTCCGAGGTCCTCGTGCAGTGCCTCTTCGATCTCTTTTTCAAAAAACTCTATAGCTTCTTTTAATGCCCTGAGCTTGGCTATCCTGAACGAAACATCATGTGTCACGCCTGTTCTGAAAAAAGCTCTCTGTTTTTTCACAATGCCGGTGATCTCTTCTCTGTTCATCCTAAGCCTCCCTTTCAGCCTTTTCCCTGTTTATCGTGACGATCGCGATCGAAACCGCAAACACTGCCCCCGTAACAATGAGTGCTATGTGGCTCGCAGCGATCCCAAAGAGCAAAAACACGATCACGTTTATGACTGTCACGACTACGCGTTTCCAGGTCTTTTTCCCTGCATAATAAGCAATGTAGAAACCGATATACAGCACCAGCAGAAGGAACGTAGAATAAAACCAGATAAGCGCCTCATCAAGAGTCCTGAAATAAAATTTTCCGACGAACAGAGGCACCACCATCAGAAACAGTGAAGCGAGCCAGGAAGCCACAGCCGTTACGTGAAGAACCTTAGGGCCGTATATTTTTTCCTTTCCGTGTACAAGGATCCTTATGATCACCATCAGGGCAAGGATTCCCGCCACACCCGCAGTCATGCCGTTTAATGCTGTAAATTTCATTTTTTCTCTCCTCCTCCGGTCTATGGGATTACAATGGTATCAAGGTGTTCAAGCCATGTGCGCCCGTCAAGTCTGTATGTGTCGCTCATGCTCGTGATGATAACGGTGTTCACGTTGACCACCTGCATGGAGCCATCCGTTTTCTTTGCGATACTTCCCGTGGAACTTATGCAGTAAGGCACACCGTCCACCATGCCCAGATACATCATTATGTGACCGTTAAAGTGCAAAATGGTTCCGATCGGCGCATCTTCAAGTATCTGCAGTTTTTTTGATACCGTGCTGTTTTCCACATGACAGGTCTTTGAACAGGTCATTTTTGCCTGTTCTGAGGAAGATCGCGGCGTATCCAGGCCAAAGCACGCATACACCTGGCGCACATAAGCCGAACAGTCGACACTGTTGTTGTCACCGGCCCAGCCGTATTCCGCGCCCAGGTGCCTGAAAAGGAGCCTTGCCGCATTTTCTTCAGTATACTCAAGATACCCCTGATGCACGTCATCTCCGGCAGGGATCAGCACATACGCATCTTCCGCGAAGCCTTCTTCGTTTCTCGTAACCAGCCTGCAGATATAGTTTCCGTATCCCACACGCTCATTGATGCTTTCGGGAGCTTCAGACAGCGGCACAATCGGAAGCACTGTGCCCATAGGGACCGAAAGTTCGGAAAGCACTGCATTGTAAGGATCTGCCGGAAGCCTTAATTCTCTCCCGATCACAACGATAAAATCGTCCGGATCCATATGCCGAAGCCATTCCTCACGTGATGAACATATCGCTATGCCCGTCTTTCTGACCCATCCGCCGTTACTCTTTGTAAGGACATAATACCACTCCTTATCGGCGGACTCCTGAAGAACGGCAACCGGCATGA
>JAEENL010000162.1 GCA_016283775.1 Lachnospiraceae bacterium
CGATATCTCCTGTGATATCTTGGTCTTTCTGATATGAGAGACTGCCTCTTCAGCGGTCATGGGCGTGCCTGCTTCCGCCGCGCTGTTGATATAGTTTGACCAGATGTCGCAAAGCCGCTGCTCGTCTTCAAGATAATTGCTGATGATCTGGCTCGTGGTCACAGTCATCTTCTCAAACGCTTCGATGGCGTTTTTGTCACTCTCTTCCGCCCTGGTCTGCGCATATCTCAGGATGAAAAACAATATGAACCCCATTATCAGGAGATTGGGGATTATGACTAGCGCCTTCTTCACGCATGACCTCCGATGACCGAATGCTTGATGTTTAGTCTGATTATACCATATTTGTCCGACTTTCAACAAGATTCTAAAGAAACTTGACATCCTTTGGTTTTATATTTATAGTCAGATGTGACAAGAACAAAAGAACGGCATGACATATCATGTCGGCTAAGGATAATGGAGTTTATATGCGTAAAAGAATACCTGTTGTTGCAACTGTCATTCTTGTGTTAAATATTGTGGGCTACCTTATCGAGACGGTGTACGGGCAAGGTGTCATCACCGCCCGTTTCGGAATGTACCAGGGCGCCCTCGCAAGAAACGAATGGTACCGTCTCATCACGAGCGGATTCCTGCATTACGGACTGACACATATTTCCAGCAACATGATCTGTCTCATGCTGTTTGGCAGCAGCTATGAATCCGCGATAGGTTCCGTAAAATTCGCGCTCATCTACCTTGCGTCGCTTCTCGGCGCAGGGCTCATCATAAACTTCTTCGGCGGAAACGGTCTGCACGCAGGCGCGAGCGGCGGCGTATGGGGTCTGATGGCGGCCGTGCTCGTCTTTACCCTTAAAAATCACGGAAACCCGGTAAATATCCTTAAGTGCATAGCGCTGAACCTGGTCTACAGCTTCACCTCATCCGGCGTCAGCTGGCAGGGGCATATCGGCGGTGGCTTGGGAGGGCTGATCTCGGCTGTCATCCTTTTAAGAAAGCCCTCCGGACACCGATGATGCGCATTAATCAAATGCTTCGCTGAGTCTGCTGATACCTTTGGCCACAGGAACTGTCAGGAGGACCTTATCTCCCGCTTCAAGGCGTGTGTCCCCTGTGGGGATTATGAGCTTCCCGTTTCGGATGACGCCCGATACCAATATGCCCTTTTTGATATTGAAAGCCTTGTCGGAAATAGGCACATCAAGCGCATGGAAATCGCTTCCTATGCCAAACTCCATGACATCTGCCATACCGTCGGCCACACGGTAAAAACCGTAATAACGGCCTGAACCGTCATTTCCGGAATTTGCCGCTGAATTTCTTATGAAGTGAAGTATCCTGAATACCGAGAGTTCAGTGGGAGACGCAGTGATATCGATATTGACCTTGTGAAGAAGGCGTACATGGCTCTGCTTGTCCACCAGTGTGATGACGGAAGGCACCTTTTTTGACCACGCATACATGCTGACGACAAGATTTGTCTCGTCGCTGTCTGTCATGGATATGATAGTGCCGATCTTCCCTATTCCCTCTTCTTCCAGAATGTCTGTGATATCACCCTTTGAACATCTCACATCGGCCTCCGGGAAGAGGTTCATGAGCTGCCTGCAGCGCTCGAGCTCGCTGTCAAGTATAGTGAGGTGTCTCCTGTCCTTTATCAGTCTGCGCGCCAGATATTCTCCGGTGTTGCCGCATCCCACCATAAGTATCTTGTCGGCGGGATCTTTTTTTATGCCGAGAGTCGAAAGTATCTCGTCAAGGCTCTCTCCCGATGCCGCAATGGTAAGGATGTCCCCGGCTTCGATCACAAACTTTCCGTCCGGTATATGGAGCCTGTCGTTTCTAATCACGGTGCTTATCAGCATGTCTTTACGGATGTTGCTCCTGATATACTGAAGGCTGTTTCCGGCAAGACACGAGTCCTTTGTGACATTTATGTCGATGATGGTCACGGTATTCCCAAACAGGCCCTCAAGCTTCACAAAGCCAGGAAGGCCGAGATTCCTGCTTATCTCCTCTGCGATATCCCTGCCGGGACGCACGATATAGTCGATCCCGTATTCTTTTTTCAGTCCGTCGACGTCGCCTGCAAGGTCAGGCATCACAAGACGGCTCACCGTTTTGGCCGCTCCGCGGTTTTTAGCCTGCATGCAGCATAGAAGGTTCACTTCATCCACATGAGTGAGCGCGATAAAGAAATCCGCACCCTCAGCGCCTGCTTTTTTAAGCGTCTCCTGTGACGCTCCGCTTCCCACGACTCCGTTCACACTGAATCTGTCTGTCACGCTGTCCACAAGCGACTGATCCTTATCTATTACCGTTATCTCATGACCTTCCACGGAAAGCGCGCGCACAAGCGCCACACCTGCTTCTCCAAGTCCTGCGATGATGATCTTCATGCTCTTGCCCCCTTCTGTCTTTCGAGTTTATGTTTTTCAAGTTCTTTGTACACTTTTCCAACCGTAAGTCCCTGCACAAGGACGGTAAAGAATATCGAGATATATGTTACATTTATGAACACATCGTAAACTTCAGCCGAAAGGTATTCCTTCGTTCCCATCGCGAGCGCGAGTGACAGTCCGCCTTTGAGCGCTGCCCAGGTCATCAGCGTCACAAATTCTGTAAGGCTGTAGTTCCCCGGTATATGCCTTCCCGTAAGTACACTGCTCATGAAAACACCGGCGGCTCTTGACGCTATCAGGATGACGATCGATGCCGGAATAAGTACCGCAGCAAAACGGCTGACGCTTACATTCAGCACAAGGAGCCCTATCATCACAAAAAGCACCGCATTCAGAATGCTTTCAAGTATCTCCCAGAAATCCTTGTAAAAATCGTGCGGGTCCACAACGACCACGCGCCGTTCCATTTTGTCCATCGCGTAGGAATAATACATTCCGCAGACTACCGATGCGATGACTCCGGAAAAGCCCAGATGCTCGCATATCACATAAACAAGAGCGACCGTAAGGAGTGAGATCAGGATATATCTTACAGGGTCCTTTGTAAGCTTCATCAGCCTGAACATGAGGAATGAAACAACGAGCGCAACGGCCACGGCTCCGAGCACCTCACGCCCCATAAGTACAAAGAAATTGCTCTTTCCGCTGTTCATTACTATCGACCTGATAAAGATGAACAGCGTTACACCCGTTCCATCGTTGAACAGTGATTCGTTTTCGATGACCGAGCAGACACTCTTTGAAAGCCCGATCTTGTTGAGTATTCCCGTGGCAGCTATTGGGTCGGTGGGACTCACCACGCATCCGAGCAATATGCACATCCAGATATCCATAGGGATCCCAAAAAGAAGCGCGATCAGGTAAAACAGGCCACCGTAGATGAATGAGGACAGCATGGTGGAAAGAAGCGCCAGAAGGCATATGGGGCGAAGATTCTGTCTGAACTTTCCCATGTTGACCTTACCCGCTCCGGCAAACAGCATGAAGCAGAGAGCGCCGTCCATAAGGTATTCTTCAAACCCGAATTCTCCAAGCCCCTCAATGAACCCGGTGATGCTCCCCTCCGGGATCACGGCCTTTAAAACGACCAGCACGAGCGCGATCACTACCGTGAAAAGCAGAAGCGCTATATCGCCCTGGAGCTTGAATATCTGTTCATTCAGTATCCCGATGAACACGATGACCGCCATTATGATTATCAAAAATAATAAGATGCTCATTTTACCGCCTCAGATCGTATGTAGTGGTTACGGTCCATTATATCACTCTGAAAGCCACAAGTACAACAGCATGTTTCCTTTACCTCAAACTCAAAAAGCGCACCCTGTGTGAGTGCGCTTTTTCCGTTGCTTAAGCAACGACTATGAAAGGAGGATCATTTTACTACCAGTCTGAAATCAATGGTTATGTTGTGAATGCCCACAAGCTTTGTCTTGTCGACTATAACTGCGGAGGCGTTTGAAAGCGAGCCCATGAGAGTGCGCGCGTCGTCCGAGACAGACTTTACCCACTCGTTCACAAGATTTACACGGGTGCATTTCTTATCATCCGAACTTGTGTACGGAACTGCGGTGAGCTCAAGCTTTGTGCCGTCAACGGTTATCGAATTTATGACTATGAAGCATCCGGGATAGAGGATCTCAGCGTCCGCTATCGCAAGAGCCGCAAAGGTGACGCCGTCGTTTCCGCCCTGGAAATCAAGGCTCACTGTATATGTACCCGCTCCGTCCACAATGCAATTCGTTGCCGTGATGCCTGCGGTGTTGTCTGCGGGATTGAAAACGTCTCCCACGGAATAGGTTCCGGCGCCTCCGTTCCACATTATCCATGCCACAGGGGTCCCAGGTTCATAAGTCTCCACTCCGTCCCACATCTCGGGAGCGTTTGCCGATACGGTCTCCATGTGTTTCTTTACGTTTACCAGATAATCCGCGCCCGCTGCGTTTTCCTTTTCAAAGCTTCTTCCGGCAAACACCTGAGCCACAGCAGGGTCACGGAATTTGCAGTTTGCCTTGTCATATGAGCTGTTGGTGTCCCAAAGGAGAGGCACCCAGTTGTTGATATCGCAGTGGTCCAGGAAATACTCGGTAAATTCCACCGTATTTTCCTGTGTCTCATGCTTTCCTGTCGAACTGTCATAAACAGGGAGCGCGCCGTATTCACCGATGATGATGCCGTATCCCATGTCGGAATATTTTTTAAGCATCCCGAGGTATTTGTCCATGGTCTCATAGTCGGCTTTGATGCCCCATCTGGACCACGTGCCGCCCTCTCCCGCACCGCAGTAATTCCAGGGTGTGTAATAGTGTACGGAAAGGAACAGTTTTCCTTTTGCCGTGTCATTCGGCATCTTGTAAAGGTCGTTACAGGTATCCGTGATATCGGTGTTGTAGCCTGCTATGAGAAGGAAACGGTCATCGTTGTTGCCACCCGTGCTTCTCACGATGTCAACGAATTTCTGGTTTATCTCGTTTGTGAGCCTGTACTGGTCTGCTGCGGAAAGGCTTCCCGAATCGGCCCATGAGCCGTTGTTGTTGAGATTGTTCCCCAGTTCCTCGTTAGCGGATTCAAAGATAAGCATGTCGGAGTAGTCTTTAAAATATGTCGAAACCTGAGTCCACATCTCCTCGTAGATCTTCCATGCGAGTTTTACGGTCTCGGGATCGGAGGAGCCAAACATCGCCCACCATCCGGAATCCCAGTGATCGTTCACCACTGCGAACATCTCGTTTTTGATGGCGAAGTCCACGATCTCCGCGACTCTCTTTAAGTAGTCGTCGTTTATCTCAAAGTCTCCGTTCATGAAATCCATGGTATTTGTCCATGATACGGGTATCCTCAATGTGTCAAAACCCGCAGCCTTGTATCCGCTTATCATGGCTTCGGTGGTCTTCGGCTGTCCCCAGGCGCTCTCATATACCGATACGGAAGCGTTTTTGCCGGACGATGTGGCTTCAAAAGTATTTCCGAGATTGATCCCGTTTCCCATGTAGTAGGAAAGAGTGCGGGCATCCATATCCGTGAGATCCATATTGCTGAACACTGCTCCGTTTTCCCCTGTCTCGACCACTACGGGCTGCTTGTCGTCGTTTCCACTGTCCGCAGTGCCGTCAGTCCACAAAAGGTCCGAAAGCGTAAACACTACGGTTATCTTTTTGGGATCTGTGACAGTGGTGAAGTTTGCGACATGATCGCCCGACTGTACTTCTTCCACCCATGAACCGTCCCAGGAATTTATGGGATCGTTTGTATCAAATACGCCGTTTGTCTTAAACGCCGGCTTCGGTGCGGTAAGTGTCACAGTGAGCTCCGTCCCGTCCACGATGACCTTGTCATACATAATATTGCAGCTTTTTAAGGCAGATTTTCCGGTCCCCTGCAGCACCTGCATATCGGTGATATAGATCGCCGTGAGGTTCTTTAATGCGCTCACACCCGCTGAGACTGCCTTGTCGGACAGGTCACTGTCGCAGTCAAATGTCAGTGCATACTGTCCTTCCGCCGTCACGTAAATATGCCCGCTTCCCGATTCGTTGGCAAAATAAGAATGGTCGGCATCATTGTAATAAACGTTCAGCGCGAGCTCCACATAGTCTCCTTCTGAAGGCACGGAAAGGAAAGCGCTCATATCCGGAAGCCCGGCATCATTTTTCCCTGTGTCAGGCTCCTGTGTGGGTGCCGGTGTCTCGGCAGCCGCCTGTGTAGGCGCCGGTGTCTGTGTTACAACAGCCGCTTTAGTCGGCTCCTTTTCGGGCTCTTTCGTTACTTCTCCCGTGCCTCCGGAACACCCTGAGATCATGAGCGATGCGGCAAGGAGCATTCCAAAAAAACGAAGCGGATTTTTCTTTTTCATATATTTCCCCCTTTATGCATGAAGACACACATAAAAAACGTGTCCGCATAAATAATAGCATTTTCCGGGAAGTGTTTTTACAGTAAGATTTCGACAAAAAGACAGGAAGAATTTGGAGTTTTATGTATCATTATCTTTTGACCACACCCTTCCGTTATGCTATAATCCCTTGTATCACATCTTTGGAAAGGTAGGCCGTGCCCGCATGAGAACACTTTACATCGCAGATGACGAAAAAGCCATAAGAGACGGAATAAAGCTTATCGTGGACTGGAAGTCGCTCGGTTTTGAGATCGTCGGAGAAGCCGGAAACGGTACCGATGCTGGAGCGGACATAGCGTCATTATGCCCCGACCTGGTCCTCATGGACATCCGCATGCCCGGAAAAGGCGGTATCGACGTCATAAAGGAACTCACTGAAAACGGCTTTGAAGGGCATTTTATCATCCTTTCCGGTTATTCCGACTTTAAATACGCACAGGCCGCGATGAAATACAATGTCCGGCACTATCTCACAAAGCCCATCGACGAGGATGAACTTGTGCAGGCCGTGAACGAGATAAACGCGCTGCTCGACGACAAAGCGGATGCTGCGTCCCGTGAGCAGTTTCTTAAAAGCAAATCCAAAAAGGAGATCCTGCAGGATATCCTCGAACACGATATAGATCTTAAACATTTTTCCCCCGAAAAACTGGGGCTTTCCGCAGAAAAGTACCAGATAGTGGGATATGAGGATTTCAACACTTCAGAAGACACCGCGCCATATCGTTTTTCGGACCTTTTCAATGCCGCGGGGAGCCGTCTCGACGTGTTCATCCATTTTTCCCATAAGGGGCATGATCTCCTGCTCCTCCTCGGAGATGCCGGCATTTCCCGTTTTGAAAAATTCCTTTCGCATTACGAATCCGTTCCCGAAAAAGGCAGTCCTCTCGACAGCATTTTTGTGGCATACGGCGAGATAGTCTCCTCACTTTCGGACATCCCCGATTCCTACAAGCAGGTCGAAGCGCTTTTGAAACGTCGTTTCTTCTGTGTTCAGGGGCAGCATGTACTCGGCTATAAAGACCTTCCCGCCTTTGAAAACTGCATCGAAAAGCCCGAAAATTCAAGGATCGACGCATACACCCGAGAGATCACGGATTATGTCCAGACCTTCAACCGGAGAAAAGTCGCCGAAGTCCTCAGCAATGCCGAAGATTACCTTTACCACGTAAATGCAGGGATCTCGGAGGTGAAGCTTTTCCTTGCGGACCTCTTTTTAAGGATAAAAGACACGCTGACACACCGCTACAGCCCGACAAAGCTTCCTTTTGATTCAAATTCCGAGATAATCGCAAAGATAAATGCGGGAAAATATCTCTATGAGATCATTCTGTATTTCACACACAGCTTTGAGACCATAATGAACTCGCTCGGAAATTCCTCAAGGGACAGCGTGATCGACGACATCCTTTACTATATCGACCATAATTACAACACAAACCTGAAGCTCGAGACCATTGCGGTGCTCTTTGGTTACAACAGCTCATATCTCGGAAAGATCTTTACCAAAAATGTGGGCGAGAGCTTTAACACCTATGTCGACCGCGTGCGCGTGGAGCATGCCATAAAGATGCTCACCGAAGGAAAGCTCAAAGTGTACGAGATCGCGGAAAAAGTGGGCTATAACAATGTCGACTATTTCCACAAGAAATTTAAAAAATATGTAGGTTCAAGTCCCGCGGAATACCGCTCTGAAAACATCTAGAGCATAAAGGACGCAGGGTACAAAACGATCCCCGTGACAGGGTTCAGGTCTGTCACGGGGATCTTGTTTAGGAAAGGAATGAATCTGTCTTAAGAACTCTTATTTTCCTCGGAAAGCTTCCTCGAGCGCGTGTCTTTTTGCGGCCTCATCCACGGACCACTGTCTGCACTGCTCATAGCCGTATGCTTTTGCAGTGCTTATCATCTGCTGCACAAGGTAGTTGAATTCACCGTCTGAGGACGCATAGATTGCTTTCCAGCTGTAATCTACGATACAGGTGGTCACCTGCTTCCAGATAAGCTCAAAATCATCACTCATCTCCGCTTCATTGTATTCGGTGGGAGGCGCTACTCTGTAGTCGAGTTTTTCCATGTACTCGCCTGCGGTCTCCGCTCCGGTGTAGGCGATCCAGTCTCTCTGGATATCATAGTCAGTCTTTGAAACAACGCTCCTCCAGTAGGTCATGTCATAAGTATCGCCTGTTGTGTTGGGATTTATCTCATTTCCCGACCAGGTGGTGTTGTTTATCTGAAGTTCGCCGTCATGGAAGGTTCCGCCCTCATAGATACCGGCCTCGTCCTTTGTCATGATCGTGTTTTCTTTGTCATTAAGGCACTTCTGGCCAAACTCTGTGAGACATGCGCGTCCTTCGGCGTCATAGTACCAGGTGACATCCTTGGGACCGTAAAGCGCTTCCATATATCCGTCAGGCGTGCAGAGCCAGTTTATGATGTCCATGCAGAGCTCGGGATGTTCGGTGTTTGCGCCTATGGTCCACACACGGTTTCCGCCGTAAGGGCTCATGCCGTAGCAGAGAGGCACAGCGTCCTGGGGAACCATGGTATACATATATTTTCCGTCCTGCATGTGTGTATCGGTGTTAAAAGCAAGGCTTCCGGCATAATTGAATATGGAGAAGAATACACCGCCGACTTTGAGTTTTTCTATCATCTCGGTGTAGGTCTGAGACATCGAGTTGGGATCGAGAAGCCCCTTCTGATAGAGTGTGTTGAAAAACTTGAGTGCTGTGAGGTAAGGTCCGTCCTTCTCAAGCGCGTCGTGCATTATGCCCGTATCGGGATCATACACGCCAAGCTGGAATTCGTCATACCCCCAGTATGCGGTGGTAAATGCCTTTACATACATCACCATGTTTCCGTCCCAGTCGGGCCAGAGAGACACGGCATATGTGGGGTTTCCGTTCTCGTCTTTAGGGCAGATCGATTTCATCTGTTCAAAAAGCTTTACGAGGTCGTCAAGATCCTTTACGACAGGGTAGCCGAGAGCCTTGTAAAGATCCCAGCGCACATCCCAAGTGTAGAAAAACTGCTCGTGCGAATCGGTGGACAGAGCGACGGAATGACCGAATCCGTAAAGAGCATCGCTCACGCCTTCTGTTATCGTGCTCGTGAGCTTTCTGTTGGATTCGAGCGCGCTCGCCATGTTGTCTCTGATATACTGTCCGTGATTGTTCAAAAGATCGTACTTGTTCCAGTCAAGGAGCATTCCGTTCTTTACAGCTCTCTTGTAGTCATTTCCGGTCGAACCGAAGACCACGATATCACCGAGCTTTCCTGCTTCCATACGGGTATCGAACACACCGTCGGAATCGGGGATTATCGTGAGCTTTACGTTGAACTTGTCAAGCAAAAGCTTTGCGGACCATCCCTGCTGTTCTCCGGAATAGTTTGCAAGCTGTGAATATACTACAAGCTCGATGGGATCGGACTTGCTCTGTGTGTTCTTTCCGGTATCGCTTACCGAAGAAGTGGCCGCAGGTCCTGTGGTGCTGCTCTCTCCTCGCTGTACAGGCTGTTTGGTGTCTCCGCAGCCCGCCATTGAAACGACCATGGCAAGAGCCAGCGCCATCGATGCCATTCTCTTTACTATCTTCATTGTTTCTCCTCTCTGTCAGCCCTTTACGGCTCCCAACATGATACCTTTTTCAAAATACTTCTGCATCCAGGGGTATACCAGAAGGATCGGAAGCACGGTCACCATTGCGACGGTATATTTTATCACCGTGCCCGAGTTCAGCTGATTCACTATCTTTTCTATTTCCGCTGTGGAGCGCCCCGTATCTATCACGGCGCCGATGTTGCTCGCCTGATTGAGCCAGATGTAGAGCTTGTGCTGCAGTGTCTGGAGCTTTGGTGAATTCTGCATATTGATCACGGAATCCATAAAGGAATTCCAGTGTCCCACTGCGCCGAATATCGCGATCGTCGCAAGGATCGGCTTTGACAGCGGAAGGATGAGCTTTCGGAATATCACCATATACCCTGCTCCGTCAATGAAAGCACTTTCTTCAAGCTCAGACGGTATTGACTCTATGTAAGTCTTTACAAGGATGATGTTGAAGGGCTGCACTATCGCAGGGATTATATATCCCAGGTAGTTGTCGGTAAGCCCGAGCATCAGCATGTTTGTATATCCCGGTATGAGACCTGCGTTAAAATACATTGTTATGACAAGGAATCTGTACCAGAATTTCTTGTTCCACATCTCGTTCTTTGTCATGAGATACCCGCAGAATGCGGATGCCATGACCATGAGCGCCGTTCCGAGGACCGTCCTGGAAATGGTAACGATAAACGCCCTTCCGAGGTCACCGAGCGCCATCATATCCTTGTAGTGCTTAAGCGTAAAACCTATCGGATAAAAGTTTACCGCGCCCCTTGCGACCATCTCACTGTCCGAAACGGTGTTGATGAACAGATAGTAAAAAGGGAAAAAGCAGATGATCGCAAATATTCCGAACACAAGGTAGTCAAATACATAGAAAATGACATCCTTTGCGGTGAGTTTGACATGTTTTTTATGTTTTCGATAATAAGCCTTTTCGGCCTTTTTATCAAGTTTTTCCTGTTTGGTCAAAGCCACGATCGCTTTCCTCCTTCCCTTAGATTATGCTGTCACCGCGGACAAGCTTTGAAATGCCGTTAGCCATGAACAGAAGCGTTACGCTGACCAGAGTCTTTAACATACCGATAACTGTCGAGAGCGGGATCTTTCCGGATCCTATACCGAGTGTGTAAACATAAAGATCGAGCACTTCGAGTGTTGCCTTTGTCTTGGCATTTGAAAATACCAGATACTGGTCCATTCCGTTGCTTAAGATGCCCGCAACTGCCATAAGGAGCATTACGGAATATGTGGGTATGAGTCCGGGCAATGTAACATGCCACATCTTCTGGAAACGTCCCGCGCCGTCCACTGTTGCAGCTTCGTAAAGCTGCTGGTCGATCCCGGAAATTCCGGCAATATAGATTATCGCGCTCCAGCCGATACCCTTCCACATTCCCCATAGGAGCATCTTCAGATATAGCATCGAGGAATCGGTAAGATAAAGATGATTATGGACAACTCCCGTGATCTTTGTAAGGACGTTGTTCACAAAACCTTCATTTGAAAAGATTGCAAAAGCGATAGCATATACGAGAACCCAGCTGATGAAATTGGGGATGGTCGTAAATACCTGCACCACTCTTCTGAAAGGTCCGTTCTTGATCTCGGAAAGGAAAATTGCAAATGCCATTGCCACCCAGCTTGTGGCGATGCCGAGACCGCTCATGATGAGCGTGTTTTTCATTACGCGCGCGATGTCGGAACGCATCATGGCATTGTCAACAAGGAGCTTGAACCATTTAAATCCCACAAAATCATCCATCGTGAGCGTTCCGGGACCCGATTTATAGTCAAAGAACGCATATCTCCATCCATAGAGCGGAAGGTACGAAAAGATGAATGTGAGGACCAGAAAAGGCAGGAACATCACAAACAACTTGTAGCGTGTGGCCATCTCGCATTTCTCGCCCTTTGCGGGACGAGGCTGTATGATCACAAGAAGGACCGCAAGAATGAGCTGAAACACGGCAAGTCCGAGCATCATGTAAAGTGCCGCGGGTAGTTTTTCCGTAGCCATGTTAAAGCCCACCGTCTGAGATATCTCCGCGTCTATCGCCTGATAGAGCCTGTGTGTCGCAGCCATGCGGAAAAATCCAATGATGACCGCCACCGCGCCCCCGATGGTAACATAGTTTGAAATGCGCTTCATTTTGAGGTTTCCGAGAGAGATACATGCTCCCGCGGACAAAATGACAACGCCCGCGACCATGATCGCCGCCGCCACCATCAGACTGTAAATGTCGCTTTTAAAGATATAGTTATGGTTGATCTCATACTTGATGTTCACGACGATCCTGTCATAGGA
>JAEENL010000163.1 GCA_016283775.1 Lachnospiraceae bacterium
TGTTCCGTAATATCTTGCTGATTTAGATGCTTTAGCCACTGTTTTGTCCTCCCTTCATTAAAACTTGATCTCTAATACTTCGGGCTTCTGAGCCTGCTGATTGTGCTCAGGACCTGCATATACGTGAAGCTTGTCGATCATGCCTCTTCCAAGAGGTCCCTTGGGAAGCATACCCTTTACTGCAAGCCTTACAACCTCGCAGGGATCCTTTGCGAGCATCTCACGGAGAGTAAGCTCGGTGGTGCCGCCTGCATACTTTGAATGGCTGAAATATACCTTCTGATCGAGTTTCTTACCTGTTACCTTGATCTTTGATGCGTTAACGATAACAACGTAATCGCCGAGGTCAAGATGAGGTGTATAAACGGGCTTGTTCTTGCCTTTTAAAACCTGTGCAACACAAGATGCAAGACGTCCCAATGTCTGTCCTTCAGCGTCGACAACATACCATTTTCTCTCAACCGACGCGGGACTTGCGCTATAAGTCTTCATTGCGTTTCCTCCAAATAGTGTATTTGTTCGTCAAATAAAAACAACATGGGCATTATAAAAGGGAAATGCTGTTCTGTCAACAACATTTCCCTATAAAAACCGGGTTTTTGAAAAATATTTTTCGTTTTGGTGCGTTTTTGCCATTTTGAAAATGGTTTTATCGCCGTTGATTTGTTATTTTTTGAATCGAAGATACAATTTATCCAAAACATTTTCCGGTCAGTCGACCGTAATCCCGAAATTTATCTCAACAGGAATGTATTCATTCTCGCAGTTGTTCCCGTTGAAAGTATAGAACATCTCAAAGATACGGTATGTTCCGCTGGCGAGTTCTCCGTAGCCGCTCCAGTCAAAAACCTGTTCAAACGTAGTTGTGGTATCCGTCGACGAAATGTTGTTGAGATCGGAGTTTGTAAACACCGTATTGTCAATGAACGAGCAATTGTATATCTCCACCCACTCGTCATCCTTCATCATTTCGAGCGACCATGTACCGTCGGCATACAGGTTTTCCTTATTTCTGAAAACAGTCACATCAGCCTTGCAGGATGTCTGGGTGATGCTTTTTCCGACCCATTCGTAAGCTTTAAGTTCGTCAGCCTCACCGTAACTGTCACCGTTTCCGTTATCTCCTTCTCTGGCGCCGATATACGAATCGCTTGTGGTGATCTCGGGAACAGTGGATTTTTTGCCTTCTCCGGCACCCGCAGCAGTGCTTGTCACCGACAACACAGCGTCATTCATAAAAGCGTTTTGCGATGCCACCTGCATGTCAATCGTCTCCGCTTCCTTTTTTTGGCTGCTTTTGTTCAGCACTCCGCTCACGGTGCCGTAACCGATCCCCACCACAAGAGCCGCGGCCGCAGCTATGGCGGCAAATCTCACGATCTTGCCGTATCGCCTTGCATGCAGCGCACTTCCGCGAGGATGTGAACGCACATTATTCGTTTCTTCGAGGAGCTCGTCCTCAATGTAGGACATAGCATCCGATAGTTCTTCTTTTTTCATTACACCGTGAAACCTTCGTCTTCAAGAAATGTTTTTAGTTTCTGTCTGGTCCTGAAAAGGATCATCTTTGCCCGAGCTTCCGTCATGCCGTAATAAGCGGCAACATCCTTCAGCGAGTCGGAATAATAATAACGTCCGATGAAAAGATTGCGCGCTTCTTCGCTCTGATCCTTAAGAAAAACGTTGATCACTTCGCCAAGACGCTTTATCTCGAGATTGTCCTCAACGCTTGAGCTGTCGGAAACGCAATCCTCAAGCTCATCAAGCGAAGAGCAGTATTCCGACGGGATACGCTTGTCGGCATGCTGCTTGCGATAGATATCGATAGCGTGACCGCGCGTGATCTTTCCGAGAAAAGTGGAAAGTACCTCGGGCCTGTGCGGCGGTATCGCGTTCCATGCGGAAAGATAAGTGTCGTTCACACTCTCCTCAGCATCCTCGGAATTGAAGAGGATGTTGTACGCGATCTTCATCAGATATTTTTCGTATTTGGTTTTGGTCTCGGATATTGCGGCTTCATTTCTGTCGAAGTAAAGCTGTACTATCTGTTCATCTTCCATTACGATCCATCCTATATCACGCAAAATGTTAACAGTGGTTTCACATTCACCTGAAAAAACAGGTTTTTATTTTTCAACAACGAACGCAAGCGGTAGTCTCCAGGACTCGTTTGCATAGTAGAAAGTAACACTTGTCATCAGATATTCGTCGTTGTAGTACATGCTCGAAGAGCTTCCGCCATCGAGGTTTGCGGCGTTTACCGCGCCGTATTCGGTCATGATGTTTATAAGATCGGAAGCGGAGGCGCCAAGGTGTCCGGCAGTTCCTCTTCCGTCCGTAACAAGCATGAGTATCGCTCCGTCGGCGCGCTGTCCGATGACCGTGCGGGGATTGAGGCCCGAACCCATACCGTTCAGTTCACGTTCCTGCCCGTTTATAACGAGCTGTACAAAGTGGTTGTTGACGTCGCTTGATTCCTCCTGGAAGCAGCAGGCATCGCGAATGCCTTTTTCTTTTACCAGGTTTACAACGTCCTCTCTGGATAAGGATGCGATGTTGTCGATGGTCAGGATGTTGTCATTTGTCATCCCTATAAGTACCAGGCCTTTTACGGCCTGAGGATTGTTCATGAGGATCTCACCGTGGGATACCACCACTCCGATGGGCTTACCGCCGGAGTTGTTTGAGCTCACGTAAAGGCCTCCATTGATCCCCGCAACGGCATTTGCCCTGTTTACGATGACATTCAGAGTCTCGCCCTGGTCCTGCCAGGGATAGATGCACGCAAGGCTGACCTTTGAAGGATCCTTGATGATAAGGAGCGTTCCGTAGAAGGTACGTCCTGCGATCCCGACGACTCTTACGCCGTTTTCGTCAAATTCTTCCTCATTTGCCACAGAAGTGGTGTTTGAACCCGAAACAACGCTTCCGGCTTCAAAATCGGTCACATTTTCCCTGTAGATCACCGATGCGCCGCTGATTTCCTCCTGACCCACGATGGACGCAGGATCCTGTGCCACTGCGGCCGGCGTTCCCGTAACCGATATTTTGATAAGGCTCTTGTCCACGGTCTCGTTCATATCGCCCATGGAATTGCCCTGAACCACGCTGTTTATCTCGTCTTCGGTAAGATACCATGATGCGAGGAACTTGAGCTGTCCCGTTTCAAGCACGGTACTTACAAACACTCTTCTCGCCGCTTCCGATGAACCATTGCATATCATGCTCATGATGAAGTAGAGCGTGATGAACAAAACAACGGCAAAAGTCCCGATCACCGCAAACACATATCCGATTATGTTCAATATGCCTGTTTTCTTAGTTTTCATTTGTTTCTTCCGTCTCCTCATCGTCTATCAGATCTCTGAGTTCCGCAAGTCTCCATGCCCAGGTGCCGTCCGAGCCGTCGCTTCCCGTATCTCTCAGGAAATAGCATACACAGTTCATCCTGTCGCGGCGTCCGTTTATAAGATATTCCTTGCCGTTGGTCCTGAGCATTATCTTCTCAAAGCTTATCTCGCAAGAGAAGAAATCATCGCTGTACATTACAAAATTTTGCACCTTTTCGTTCACAAATGCCGGTGAAGGAAGCGTGTGACGCGAGATGAACGTGATATCCACGCTCCTCGCATAGCTTCTTGCCACGCTTTCAAGATAGGAATCCGGCACAAGGACTTTTCTTATCATGCCAAGACCCTTGTCTGAAGGTTCTTCGGCATTGTCATTGTATTTTCCGGTGTCCACATCGTACTTGTAGACATCTCTTGTGAGGAAAAGGCTCCACATCTGGGCGATCTTTAACAGCTCTGATGTGTCCGCTATCTCTGTGGGTACCTCCGCAAGCTTTGACTGTTCGGTTATCGTTATCTCCTCGCCGTTGTACTCATAGGCAATGGAAGCGCCGAGGTTGTCCGTTATCTCAAACTCAGGATGAGTCAGGCTCTTTGGAAATTCATAGGTCAAAAGCTGAGGCATCGAAGCATAATCCTTGCAGTACTGATACTCTTCAAGAAGCTCCCGCTTTGTTACATATTTCGAAGTGTCGACGTTTTCAAGTGAAAGCTCGAAATTTGAAGGGACGCGCACAAAGATATCATAATACGTGAGTTGTTCACCGAAAGCGTAATCCACGCTGTATCCATAGGAATCGGTCACGCTGAAGACAGGATCGGTATCGGTCAGATCCACGACATATTTTGTCGATCCGTCGGTCGTCTCACCGGAAAGCACCTCATCATCATGCTTTACCACATATTCCTCGGGAAGTATGAAGGTGTATCTGTATTTGTTTATCACTATCTCCGAAGGAGAAGGTGAAGGAGTGAGCGTCTTTCCCGGAGCCGGTGTGGGTGACAGTGACGCAGACTGCAGGTCATCCGCCACAGGCGTCAGTTTTTGAAGCTTCCAGTCGTTCACGGTGAGTATCACCATGAGCACCTTTGACGAAGTGCAGTCGAGAGTAGCCTTTGCCACAAGCTCATCGTCCGCGTAAAACCCGTATGTCTGTTCTTCCTCGGAATAACTTCCGGAAAGGAGCTTGTAATCCCATTTTCCGGCTTTCTTCAGCTTTGTGCGGTATCTCAATGCATCCTCGTCGCTCATCTCGCTTAAGTTGAGGCTTTCCCCAATGTTGTCGGTCGCGACGTTCTTTTTCAGGTGTTCAAGTTCGTTCTCGATCACATTTTCGGGCTGGGCCTTCTCATATGTGAGAAGAGCCTTCTCAACATATGCGAGGAGCAGGATCGCCAGTATTATCAGGATACCCGCTATTATTTTGTATACGTTCCAAAAGCCACCTTTTTTCATCAGGTCAATTCTTCTTTCTTCGCTCTGTCCATATCCTGTTTCGTCGTTTTCTTATAAGGCAGAACATTCCTCCGCCCATGACCGCGCTCAGGAATACGGCCCACACTTCGCGCCAGTGCTTGTTCAAAAAGTCCGAGCCGCCTCTGCCCGTTATGGTCTCCCACATGGACGGTCGTGGTGTCGGTGTGGGGGATGGTGACGGCGTCGGCGTGTTTGTCGGTGTCGGTGTGTTTGTCGGAGTGTTCGTCGGTGTCGGTGTAAATGTCGGCGTCGGAGTGTTCGTTGGTGTCGGCGTGTTTGTCGGCGTCGGCGTGTTTGTCGGTGTCGGCGTCGGCGATGGGACAAGAGTGACATAGATCATAGCGACCCATCCGTCCTGTTCATCGCTCAGGTGCACGCGTCCCCAGTCGCTCCCGCTGGTACCCTGCACAAATTCAAACAGATCTATCAGCGTGTCGTTTAAAAATCCGCCTATGATGTCCGAGTTTACCGTGTAAGACTCTCTGACGTTGAGCTTGTTCCGCACGGAAACACGATACTGTCCGACCTCATATTGCGCGGGGATCGGCGTGTTTGTTGGGGTCGGCGTGATCGTTGCGATGAGCTTTAAAAATTCCATCGCTACCCATCCGGATCCGTCTGTAGCCGGAACAAGGCCCCAGTGATGTCCGTTTTTGTTGTATACGAAATCGAGTATCTCCACGATCTCCTTTGAGGGGATCTTTGAAACTATCTCGGAGTTCGTGCTCGTATCCGATCGTAAATTGAGATTGCTTCCCTCATCTGTCACCACTTCGTAAAGTCCGATGCTGTAATCCGCGGGTGCGGGAGAAATGGTGGGAGTGGGTGTGCGTGTAGCAGTCGCCTTGGGCTTGGGTGTGGATGTGGGGATGGACTGCTTGATCTTTGAGATCTCCTCCGAATTCGGAGCGCCTTCAAAGTAGGAGTAGTAGTTCTTGTACATCTTTGCGTAGTTGATGGAATGGAACTTGCTCCTGAACTCAGACCACGTGAGAGTCGTGAAATTGCTTATCTTGCACTTTCCCACCCAGTTGTTGTCGATATAGGTGACCGTGCCCTTGTCAAAATCGACGGCCATGAAAACTATCGAATGCTGCGAATAGTTTACTCTGATATGCATGCCGGGATGAAGGCTCTCGGCATTCTCTGCAAACCACTTCTTAACGTCTGAGGATGACTTCAGCGTTCCGGGGCCGGAGATGTTTTTAAACCTGCTGCTGTGTGAAAACTCATTGCACCCGAAGAGCACCTGCTCAAAAAACATGGCATAGCCCATGCACTGTACTGCTCTCAGGTCGCATTTCACGCCGTCGATATAAACATATCTCAGGCAATTGCAGTTGGAGCCGTTCGCGACACAGTTGATCCTCCCGGTGTGGCAGGTGCAGGCCTTGCGGTTCTTGGAGAAATAGTCACCGGGCCCATAAAGGCTGATGGCATAGTTTATGCGTTCGGCAATAAAATCATCCTTGCTGAACGCTTCGCCCCATGATGACGCGCTTGCTGTATATTCAGGAGCTGCGGCCGTTCGTCCCACGATGAGGAGTTGCAGCAGCAGCGCCCATATCATTATCTTTGCTGTCTTTCTTTTGTTTAGCATAAAAACCCTTTATCAATCCCAGTAAGCAAATGGAGCAAACTTACCTTGCTTCGATCTCTATCGTGAGCTTCGGTGTCTCTTCTCCGAACACCTGATTCCACAGATCCTTTAAGTTGTCTACAGTGAGCCCGTTACCGTCTTCAAAGAGCCTGTGCTTTTTTGCCAGGTCGTCGGTATAATCCGAAAGTCTGAAAGGATAAAAATTCGGATTCTTGCTGCTGCTCTTGTACTGATGGCATACGTTGGGCTCGGCGGTGGCTTCTATCGAAAGGCCGTCCCAGTTTTTGGTAACGACCACTTTTGCCATGGCTCCCAGGCACCTTTCCCATTTGTCCTGCCCATGTACAAAGTTACCGAGAGAATAATAGCAGATGCATTCATTTCCGTTATCGGCCTTTATCGTCTCCATGGGCTCTATGACATGCGGATGTGTGCCGATTATGATGTCGGCGCCCGCCTCGGCAAGCACCCTTGCGGCCACCTTCTGAGAAGATGTGGGCTGATACCTGTATTCCTTTCCCCAGTGAGGGAATACGATGACAACGTCGACCTGGTCGTTCAGTTCCCTGATGTCAGCCACCAGGCGGCTGTTCAGCATCCCGTTCCTGATCCTCTCTTCGTACTCGTCAAGAGGCTCATCAACGTCGTCTTCTTTCTTGCGGCTCACTTCAAGCTTCTTCTCGACATCGGCCATGTAGGAATATTCCTTCGGCACCTCGATGCCATTTGTTCCGTAGGTGTAGTTGAAAAGCGCGAATGTCACGCCGTTCACTTCGGTTATGGCGTAGTGCGGCTCATTTTCGTCGGCATGTACACCCAAGACCACCGCATCCTTGTCCGCCCAGTATCCGAGGGTGCTCTGAATGCCGGCGATCCCCTTGTCCATCATGTGATTTGTGGCTGTGCAGATCACATTAAATCCGCATTCAAGCTCCTTGTCCCCGACATAGAACGGGCTTCCGAACTGGGGATAACCCGATATCCCGAGGCTCTCGTCAACAAGAATGGTCTCCTGATTGAGGCAGTTCAGATCGCCCCATTCCAGGTCTTCGGTGAAATTTTGGAAAAAGCCCTCATAGTATCTCCATATGCTCGCGTGCATAAGGATGTCCCCGACCGATGTGATGTTCACCACGGCAGGAGTAGGCGTAGGTGTGGGCGTAAATGTGGGTGTCGGCGTAAACGTCGGCGTTGCCGTGTTTGTAGGTGTAGGTGTGGGTGTCGGTGTCACATCCGCTGTGGGAAGCACCGTTACCGCAAAAGTCGGCACCTGTGTCGAAGTCGCTATGGGAAGCGGCGTAAAAGTCGGCGCCGGTGACGGCATGATCCCGAAAGGATCGATTATCCCAAACACATGAAGGTAAAGGAACACGGCCACACCGATAAGACCCAGCACGGCCAATATCTTGAACTTTAAATTCTTGTCTTTCATTTAAAACCTGTTTCAATCTCCGTAACAAACTATATTTTCGAGCATATCGTTTCCCGTATCGGCGCCCACTGTGGACCTGTAAAGTCCAAATCTTGAAACGCTGTACTTGTAAGGCTTCCCTTCCACATCGTAGTCGTCTGCGACATAGAACCAGCACCACTGCTGCGAAACGTGCTTAAGATATGCTTCCGCGAGGATTTCAAGCCCCGTGGCTCCTCCGAAATTCTGAAGAGGTTGTCTCACATCCAGGCTTATCTTGTTCTCTTCGTAAAGATGGAGGTAGGTCTTCGGAGGATCCCATACCCCGTATTTTTCCACCGATTCCGGGTGATAGTCGCTGTTTCCGGTGTTTGCCACCGTGTTCGCGACAGATTCCGCGAGGACTATATGCCCGCCGTGGCCGTACTCTCCCTTAAGATCCTGCGACACTACCACCATCGGCTTGAAACGCCTGATGGTCTCGGCAAGGAAGCCTTCCACTTCATCCGAAGGATATTTCCGCCTTGCCTCCTCTTCAGTAGTGCCCGAAGTGTCGGGAAACGTGCCGTTCACAGGGTAATGCGTGATACCGCATGTCCACAGGCCGTCCAGTTTTTCATGCTCTCTGATCGGTGACGTGGAAAAAAACTGGCACATGTAAGCGACCTGTACTTTTTTTTTAAGTTCGCCGCCGTAATTCACAAGGACACCGCCGAGAAACAGTATCTCGTCATCGGCATGAGTGGAAAACACCAGTACATCGGCGTTTTCCCATGCAGGCTCCCAGCACTGCACGTCTTTTGGGAGGCGTCCCGCGGAAAAAGTGTTTATCCCGCACATCGACTCATCGGAGGAAAAATGCATAACACACTCTTTTACTCCGTACGGGAGTGGGACAAATTCGTGCAAAAAACCGTTCGTCCCGCATTCCAGCGTTTTTCCGTCATACTCAAGAGTCCATGTTCCCGGTGTTTTGTACCATTTCACGTAAAGCCCGTAGATCTCCTCGGCGCTGTCCGCAGAGACCGTAAGCGTGTCTCCGCTTGAAAGATCCACTTTTGTCTTGTAGGAGCCGTCGGTGAGCTTTGAAACCGATGAACCATTTGAAAGCGCAAGCTTTGTCTTTAGCTCAAAAGCGTCCGCTTCCGAAAGATCGGGAGTGCCGTATTTTTTCCAAAGTTCTCCGAATATCCTGTTGCAGGTGCTGTCAAGGTACTGCAGTGTGTAGGTGCTGTCCTGCAGCACTATCTCGCTTGAAGCCGCAAGCTCTGCCGTATAGTCGGCGAGCGGATAGACAGTGACGCCGTTGAGCTCCGATGTTACATGGCTCACGACGGGTATCGCGGAAAAATCGCTTATATAGACATCTCCGTTTTCATCTCTCTTTAACGTGACATCCGCGAGCGCGCCGAACATCCTGTTTACGATGCCCTTGCCGTAGTCGCTGGTCCAGCTCACAAAATTTCCGAGAGAATAGTAACAGAGCATCTGTCCGGGTTTAAGGGCTCCACCCGCATCGGTCCAAAGGTATTCATTGTTTCCCGAGAAGACCGATACCTCCTGGATCACATGGGGATGTGTGCCAAGCACAAGATCGGCGCCGTGTTTGTAAAACAGATCGGCGAAGCTCCTCTGCTGATCCGATACCGTGAACGTGTATTCGGTGCCCCAGTGCGGGCAGACAATGGTAAAATCCGCTATCTCCTCAGCCCTGTCAATTGCACGTGCCACCGCATCACGATCAAGCATGCTCACGCACCAGGGCATGTCGGACGGCGCGGAGATCCCGTTCGTTCCGTAGGTGAAGTTGAGGATCGCTATCTTTATGCCGTCATGCTCAACGACAAGAATATTTTCGGACTCTTCCTCGGTCTCGCAGATACCGACCACCGAAATTTCAGGGTGGTTCTCTTTCCAGTTACGGATGCAGTTTAACAGCCCTTTTTTCCCTTTGTCGAGCGCATGGTTTGTCGCATGGCAGACAACGTCAAACCCTGCTTCCGAAAGTGCCGACGCAAGCGGATAAGGAGCGTTGAACGACGGATAGCCGCTCACTCCGAGCTCTTCGCCGCCTATGATTATCTCCTGGTTTACCAGAGCAAGGTCGGCGCTGCTTATTATCGAACGTGTATTGTCAAAGATCGCGGTGTAGTCATAAGTTCCGTCAGGCTGTCTGCACACAGCTTCGATGCTCGCGTGGACCAATATGTCCCCGGTCATCACGATAGACACTTCGGGCACCGGTGTGGGGGTCGGCGTCGGAGTATAAGTCGGTGTCGGCGTGAATGTCGGAGTGGCGGGCGGAGCTTCAGTCGCCTGTACAACAGGTGTTGCCGTCTTCCCCGCGGGGACAAGTGTCACCGCTACCGTCGGAGTCTTTCCCGCAGCGTCCTCGTTTACCGGGTCTACAAACAGGTTTTCCCCGTTGCAGCCCGAAGCGCAGAGAAACAGCGCCGAAAGCGCGGTTGCCGCTGCCGCTCTTATTATGCTTTTGTATTTCTTTAAAAACATATATGTCAATTCATTCCTTGATATCGTCTTTATCATATTCCGCACGGTTTTTTGCGGGATAATCTATACGCACCAGTGTGAGCCCCATTGCCGGAGCTGTCGGACCCGCAAGCGATCTGTCGCAGGCGTCCAGCGCTTTTTTTACGTCTTCGGGACTTTTCGTGCCGTCCCCTACCTGGATAAGAGTGCCCGCAATGATGCGGACCATGTTGTACAGGAAGCCGTTTCCCGTGACCCTTATGGTGATGAGGTCGCCTTCTTTTATCACGTCAGCCGCGAGGATGGTCCTCACGTGATCCGGAACGGTCGTATGTATCGAGCAATATCCCGTGAAATCGTGTTCTCCCACGAGATAAGCCGCGCCGGCCCGCATTTTATCAATGTCCAGATCATGATAAACGAAATTCGTGTATTTTCTGTTAAATGGGCGGACATGATCCGCATTCCATATCTTGTATTCGTATGTCTTTATGCATCTGCATTTGCGGGGGTGGAACCAGTTTGGCACTTCCTCGGAGTTCTGGACGACGATGTCCTCAGGCAGGTGCGTATTTAATGCATAGCAGAACTTTTCCGCCGGTATCCTCGACTCTGTGTCAAAAATGCAGACATTGCCCTCAGCATGAACTCCCGCATCGGTGCGGCTTGCCCCCACCACGTGGATGTCTTCCCGGGTAAGTCCGGAAAGCGCTTTGTTAAGCTCTCCTTCTATTGTCGGTTGGCCGGGTTGAAACTGCCAGCCCGCGTATGCGGTCCCGTCATAAGAGACCACAAGCATGATCCTCTTCATCCGGCTCCCTCCTTAATTCCCGAAAAGATCAGAGCATGGGCAAAACCTTTGTGAGCAAAGGCGCCAAAAGCTTGTCAGCGCATATCAGGACCGCAAGATAGACAAACTGCAGAAGATATGCGATCCTGTCGATCTGCTTGTATTTAAGCGGATTCATGCGCGTCCTGTTGACATCGCCCCGATAGCATCTTGCTTCCATCGCCATCGCAAGGTCGTTTGCCCTGCGGAACGCCGATACAAACAGCGGTACAAAGATGGGGACAAGCGCTTTTACGCGGTCTTTGAACTTTCCTTCGTCAAAATCCGCGCCTCTCGCCGCCTGCGCCTTCATGATCTTGTCCGTTTCCTCAAGCAGTATGGGAATGAACCTCAGCGCGATCGACATCATCATTGCGAGCTCATGCACAGGGACCTTGATCTTTTTCAGGCCTCTTAAGCCCGTTTCAAGCCCGTCCGTGAGCTGGTTCGGCGTTGTCGTGAGTGTCATGAGCGAGGACCCTATGATCAGGAAAAAGAGCCTGAGTCCCATAAACACCGCAGTCCTTATGCCTTCACGCGTCAATTTCAAAAACTTCCACTGCCATATCACCTCTCCGCTCGTCATAAAAAGGTTCAGCACAAGCGTGAAGATAAGGAGCATCCACACTGCTTTCAGGCCTTTCACCATAAATTTGAACGGAACGCGCGAGATCTTTATCAGCACGATGAGAGTGACTCCGGCGACCACATAGCCCAGAAAGGTGTTAAACACAAACATCGAGACTATGTAGAGAAGCGTCCAGAAAAGCTTTACTCTTGGGTCCAGCCGGTGAAGCACCGAGCCGGACGGATAATATTGTCCGATTGTAATATCACGAAGCATTAGTGTTTACAGTACCTTTCGATCATGTCGGCCGCTTCTTCGACAGTCGTTGCGACATCGGGCAGGCCCACTCCGCGCTCGCGGAGCATGGCCGTGAGATATGTCACATCGGGCGCCGCAAGTCCTATTTCTTCAAGTTCTTTGTAGTTGCGGAACACCTCTTTGGGCGATCCGTCATATTTTACGCTCCCGTGCTCCATGACGATGATGCGGTCGACAAACCGCGCCACATCTTCCATGGAATGGGATACAAGGATGACAGTTATATTGCGTTCTCTTTTTATGCGGAAGATTGCTTCAAGTATCTCGTCGCGTCCGGCGGGATCGAGTCCCGCTGTGGGCTCGTCAAGCACCAGCACCTCGGGCTTCATCGCAAGCACGCCCGCGATGGCCACTCTTCTCTTCTGTCCTCCGGAAAGGTCAAACGGAGAGGCATCGTAAAGCTCATCGCTGATGCCCACGGTCTTCAGCGCTTCAAATGTGCGAAGCTGAACCTCGAGATTTTCGAGTTTCATGTTTCTCGGGCCAAATTCCACATCCTTTACCACAGTGGTCTCAAAAAGCTGATGCTCCGGATATTGGAAAACAAGTCCCACCTTTGTCCTCAGCTCTTTTCTGGAAAAATCCTCGTCCCAGATGTCGCGTCCGTTGTAATAGATCACGCCGCCCGTAGGCTTTACCAGACCGTTCAGGTGCTGGATCAGCGTGGATTTTCCCGAGCCTGTGTGTCCGATGATGCCGATGAACTGCCCGTCAGGTATCTCAAGCGACACCTCGTGCAGCGCCGGCATAGCCATTGCCGTGCCCGGAGAATATGTATAACTTACCTTATCCAAGTAAAGCATTTATGAATTCCTCTTTTGTGAGCACCCCGGGCGGAAACCTGAAACCGCGCTTGTTCAGCTCGTATGCAAGTTCCGTCACCTGAGGCACGTCAAGGTGATGACTTTTTACTTCGTCCACCTTTGAAAAAATCTCTCTGGGCGTCCCCTGCATGACGATCTTTCCGTCGTCCATGACTATCACGCGGTCCGCGCCCGTTACCTCATCCATATAGTGTGTGATGAGAAGTATGGTGATGCCTTCTTTTTTGTTGAGTTCGTGAAGAGTCTTTATGACCTCCCTGCGGCCGCCCGGATCGAGCATGGCTGTGGGTTCGTCGAGCACTATGCACTTTGGCTTCATCGCAAGGATGCCCGCTATGGCCACGCGCTGCTTCTGCCCGCCTGAAAGCGCATTCGGAGATGATCCTCTGTGATCCTCCATCCCAACTTTTTCGAGGGCGTAAGCGACTCTCTGCTTTATCTCGGGAGAAGGAACTCCGAGATTCTCGGGGCCGAAGGCCACATCCTCTTCCACAAGTGACGCGACGATCTGGTTATCAGGATTTTGAAACACCATTCCCGCCGACTGTCTCACATCCCAGATCTTTGATTCGTCCGAAACATCGAGCCCGTTCACGAAAAGTGTGCCTTCGGTGGGTTCGAGAATTGCATTGATCTCTTTGGCAATGGTGGATTTTCCCGAGCCGTTGTGCCCAAGTATCGCCACAAAATCGCCTTTTTTGATCTCGAGATCTACTCCGTCGAGCGCACGGATAATGCCCTCCACGTTTCCTTCCTCGTCACGTCTTATATATTCATATGCTAATTTATTTGCTTTTATCATTACCGGTTACCGTCAAAAAGACATAAAAACAAAGTGATCACGACACAATCTTTGATATTATAACATAAATCCCCCTTTTGTACAAGCATTCGCTCTTTTCAGAACATGGCTTAACGGGTCTTGACAAATAAAATCTTTGTGATATCATATTGATATCAGATTAGCGTGACCGATCATAAAAAACATTTTCGGAGGATCGACTTATGGACGTATTAAAGATCAGTAATTACACAAAGGTCTACGGCAAGGACAAAAAAGCCTGCGACAATGTAACACTCACCGTCGAAAGCGGTGACATCTTCGGATTCATAGGACACAACGGAGCCGGAAAGAGCACCACCATCCGCGCCGTGGTGGGAGTCATGGACTTTGACGAAGGCACCATCGAGATCGACGGGCACGATGTGCGAAAGGATCCCCTTTCCTGCAAAAAGGTGACCGCATACATACCCGACAACCCGGACATCTATGAAAACCTCACCGGCATACAGTATCTCAACTTCGTCGCGGATGCGTTCGGGATAAGCTCCGCGGACAGAGAACAAAGGATCATGGACTATGCAAACCGTTTTGAGATCGCGGATTCCCTTAAAAACCTCATCTCCTCATATTCACACGGAATGAAGCAGAAGGTCGCGATCATCGGAGCTCTTATCCACAACCCAAAGCTGCTGGTGATGGACGAACCCTTTGTGGGACTCGACCCTAAAGCTTCTTTCACATTAAAAGAGATAATGCACGAGATGTGCACCGCAGGTTCCGCCGTTTTCTTTTCCACCCACGTGCTCGATGTCGCGGAAAAACTCTGCAACAAGATCGCCATAATCAAAAAGGGCCGTATCATAGCAAACGGCACCATGGAAGAGCTTATCGGTGACAAGTCGCTCGAAGAAGTATTTTTGGAGGCGGTAAAGGATGAATAATCAGATATTGCTCCTAAAAACAATGCTTTTATCCACAAGCAACAGGAACATATTAAAATACTGTGACGACAAGAAAAAGCGTGGCCTTGCGACAGGAAACATCATAGGGCCTGTGATCCTGCATGTGCTGATAGCCGTATACGTCGGGGCGATGTGTTACGGAATGGCCTTTTTCGGAATGGCCGATACGGTTCCGGCGGTCCCCGCGGTGCTGATCACAGCCATTTCCTTCCTGTTCACTCTCCTTAAGGCACATGGGATGCTTTTCGGATACAAAGAGTATGACATGCTGATGTCGATGCCATTTACGACCAAGGCTGTGGTCGCTGACAGGTTTTTGTTCATGTACCTGAAAAACCTCAGCTGGACCTGCGTTGTGTCGTTTGCTTCACTCATCGCATATGCCGTAGTAGCAAAGCCCGGCGTGCTCACATATGTTCTCTGGATATTGCTCACGTTCCTGCTTCCCGTTCTCCCGATGCTCCTCGCGGTAGCGATAAGCGCTCTGATAGGCGGCATAGGATCGGGCTTCAGGCACAAAAACCTCGTGCTCACGATACTCACCTTTGTATTTGTGATCCCGCTCTTTTTCCTGCAGTATTTCATAAATGACATCATTGAGAACGACAAGATAGAGTCCATGATGGACCAGTCCGCCTCAGTCTTTTCGGCTGTTGACAGATTTGTCCCCACCATCGGCTGGTTCTCAAAGGCCGTAAACGACCACTCTCTGCTCTCCGTGATCCTCCTCATCGTGACCGCAGTGGCTGCCTATGAGATCGTATTTATCATCTTTTCAAAGTTTTACAAGAGCATAAACTCCAGAATGAGCTCTCATTCCATGTCGCACGAAAAGGTAAAAAATACGGATCTTAAGGCCCGGAGTGTGGTCAAAAGCATCGCATTCAAAGAGTTTAAGCTTTTCACGGGATGCGTCGCATATATCACGAATGTCGGGATGGGCGTGGTAATGGCAGTGATCTTTGGCATCGTCATCCTGTTTGTCGATCCGTCGTTTCTTGTTTCGATGGTCGCAGGCACCCCTGTCGATGTAAGCATGGTTCCCATCGTGCTCATCATCCCCGTGTTCATCTATTTCTTTACCGGAATGGTACCCTCGACGGCCTGCTCGATGTCTCTCGAAGGAAAGAATTTCTGGATAATAAAATCGCTCCCGCTGGACATGATGGATGTTTTCAAAGGAAAGATGCTGTTTAACATTCTGCTTTTCCTTCCCGCCGCGCTGTTTTGCACGATCACTTCGTGCATCTCGCTCAAAGCATCCCCGATGGAGTTTCTTGTGGCAGTTCTCTATACCTGCTCGACATGCCTGTTCTCAACGGTATTCGGAATGTACTGCGGCGCAAAGCATATGCGCCTCGACTGGGAGACCGAGATACAGGTCATCAAACAGGGAAGGGCGGTCAGCTCGTACCTTCTCCCCAACATGCTCGGTACAATGATACTAGGCGGCGGACTTGTGGCAGTGGGCCTGATATTTAATATCCTCCCGCTCGTGATGACCGCATTTTCCGCGATATACCTGCTACTCACCATACCCGCATACATTGGCGTAAAGAAACTTGCCCGGACATTATAAAATAAACTCTGCTCAAAAGGAGGCACTTATCATGACAGAAAAGATCTACACCACAAAAAAGAACGGAATGGCCGTTTTGCTTCTCACGATCCTGCTGCTTGTCGGTGGCATCGCTCTCCTCGTGTTCGCCGTAAACAACAGCCCCTTGCTTTTTATCCCCGCAGGCGTTATATTGTGTCTCGGCTGGGTCCCTCTTTGCGGGCTCAAGATCCTGAAGCCCCAGGAAGCGCTTGTTCTCACGCTTTTTGGTGAATACAAGGGAACACTCAAGGAGGAAGGCTTTTACTATGTAAATCCCTTCTGTACGGCATTAAACCCCGCTGCCGCAACAAGACTCGCTCAAAGCGGAGAAACGGCTCCCGCGGGACATATCGCTGGGATCCAGGTCACTGCGTCAGGCGCTTCGATCTCTCCCGAGATGTACACAAAGCGCATTTCCTTAAAGGCAATGACCTTAAACAACGGCAGGCAGAAGATCAATGACTGCCTCGGAAATCCCGTGGAAATCGGCATCGCGGTCATCTGGCGCGTTACCGACACGGCAAAGGCAGTGTTCAATGTTGATAACTACAAGGAATACCTCTCCCTCCAGTGTGACTCGGCGCTTAGGAACATTGTGCGCATTTACCCCTACGACGTTGCGACAAACGTTGACACGACAGGCGACGGACAGGCTGACGAAGGAAGCCTCAGAGGTTCCGCCGAAGTCGTTGCGGAGCGCATAAAGAACGAGATCCAGAGCAAAGTCGATGAGGCAGGCCTTGAGATCATGGACGCAAGGATCACCTACCTCGCATACGCTCCCGAGATCGCATCCGTGATGCTCCAGAGACAGCAGGCATCCGCCATCATCGACGCAAGAAAGATGATCGTGGACGGCGCTGTGGGCATGGTGGAGATGGCACTTGAGAGACTGAACGAAAAGCAGACCGTGCAGCTTGACGAAGAAAGAAAAGCAGCCATGGTTTCCAACCTTCTCGTGGTATTGTGCGGCAACCACGACGCTCAGCCTGTAGTCAACTCAGGAAGCCTTTACTGATGGCTGAAAAGAAACAGGTTCCGCTGAGGCTTTCGGAACAACTCTACGCAGCGATCGCAGAGTGGGCCGAGGACGATTTCAGGTCCGTCAACGGACAGATAGAATATCTCCTCTCCGAATGTGTGAGACAGCGGAAAAAGAACGGAAAATATGTCGGTGAAGAGATCGACAAGCCGCCGGAATTCGATCTGCACTGACAGTGTTTTAGACAAGCAACGACTAAAAAGGAGACAACATGGAAAACAAAGAACTTTCGACGATCTATCTTGCAGGCGGATGCTTCTGGGGAATGCAGAAGTTTTTTGACCAGTTTGAAGGTGTGGTGCGCACCGAAGTGGGCTATGCAAACGGTCCGGACGTCGCTCCGACTTATAAGGACGTGTGCAATGACAGCGGTCATGCCGAGACCGTGCGTGTGGATTATGACAGTGCAAAGGTCAGCCTCACACAGCTTTTGGAGTTTTATTTTATGGTGATCGATCCCCTCTCAGTGAACAAGCAGGGCGAGGACGAAGGCATACAGTACAGGACGGGCATCTATTACACCGACAAAGCCCAGCTTCCCGAGATCGAGGAGGTCTACCGCAAGGAAGAGGAAAAAGCGGGAGCAAAGCTCGCCGTGGAATTAAAACCCCTTGGGAATTTCTTTTCCGCAGAGGAAAACCACCAGAAATACCTCGACAAAAACCCCACCGGCTACTGTCACATCCCGAAGAGATACTTTGAGATCGGGAAAAAGAAAGACTGAAAGGCAGCGCGATACAATCCCTGAACACAAATAAACAATGAATGAGAGGAAATGCCTCCCGGATTTTGATATCATGTCACTTACAGAATATCAAACGGGAGGTATTTCTTATGGCAATGAAAGAAAGGCCGGCCGTCACTCAGCTTCCTGACGGCGGAAAGTATTGGGAAAACACATTTGAAAGATTTCATTTAAAAGCCTACGTGCCCAAGACCACTATCGACGGGCAGACAAACAACTACGGTTTCCGCGCTCCGCTCCTTCTGGTATTTGAAGAGACACGGCGCGCAATGGAAGATGCGATAGCCTTTGCAAATGAGAGCGGCCTTGCCGACATCGCGTCTGCGGCTGACGGCAGTGTGTTTTTTGTTTTTCCGACATCGGGAAAATGGGAAAACGAGACGGAACAGCTCTATGCAGATCTCATCGCGGAAACAAAGATGAATCAGTGCTACCGCGACAACATCGTAGAAGACAACGATTTCTTCACAAGAACGTTCAGAGGATATTTTATCCGTGGAGCGATCTTCCGCGCTGATATATACAGCTACGGCGCTTCTGCGGACTATGTCGCAAAGCACCTGTTGAAAAAGCTTGAAGGCGAATACCTTTGGGGCCCCGGCGAGATCACGCCCGCAATGTGCTCCATGGAGCGCTTAAGCGTGGTTCCCGCACCCGAAAGAAAAGACATCGGTATCCTGAGCGTAGGTAACAGCGACGAGATAAACAAAGGGTTCGAGGGCTGCAAAAACCTCCTCATAAAGGACAAGGCCGATTATAAGGCGGATTTCAGGAATTTCGTGAGAAAATTCAAGATGTGGTGCGGAAACCTCGAGATCGAGCCCGATTTCCCCGCTCTCAACATGACGGAAGAATCGGGGATCGCAGTGGTAAAGACTTCGCCCGACCATCGCGGGAAGTTCAAAGGTACTGCGGAGCACAAGGTCGGATATTTCGCATATTACAACAACGACCTGTTCGACAAAGGCCCGGCGCCTCTCCTTCTCGGGTTCCACGGAGGCGGTGATTCTTCCATGTTCCTGACCTTTGTGTCGGGCTGGTGGGAAATCTGCCACAGATACGGTTTCCTTTATGTTGCGGTTGAAAACCATCAGGATGTCACCGCAACAGAAGCCGTTGAACTGATCGGCGAACTTAAAAAGCGCTACAAGATAGACGAGCACCGCATTTACGCGACCGGCTTCTCTATGGGAAGTGGCAAGACCTGGGATCTTTTCCAGGAATACCCGGAAGTTTTTGCAGGCTTTGCTCCCGCAAGCGCTCTCTTCCCCGTAAAGAACAATCCTTTCGGAAAGTCTCTCGGAGAAGGCATAAACACTGACGTTCCCGTTGCTCTCTTCTATTCCGGAGGCGAGAAGTCACATCTGCCCGAGCTTCCTTACCATGCCGAGCAGGGCATCGAAAGAGTACAGTATGCGGCATCGGTAAACAAGTGCAAATGCAAGTTTGACATTTCTTTCGCCGACCGCGATAAGTGGGAAGATCCCATGTACGGCGCGCCCGGAGACAGGACCGAAGTGCTTCGCGACGAATCGCGAAACGACACTCTTACCGTCCGCTACTATGACAGCGAGGACGGCGTATGCCGCACCGCATTCGCAAGCATCAAGAACCAAGTGCATGAATGCCGCCACCATACCAACGAGACCGCATGGAAGTTCATTTCGCAGTTTACAAGATAAGGATTTAGCGGTATTATCAGGGAAACGTTTGTTTATGGGCGTTTCCCTTTTTCATTATCCGAAATATACCCGGCAAGGAGACATGCTATGTACTACTATAGGATATACGGACTCGACGTCTGCTCAGACCTTGAAATGCCGATGCTTGTAAGCATTTCCGAAAGCGACGTGCGTGAAGAATATAAGATTGAAGTAAAAGAAGGCGAATTGCCTGAAAAACAAGCCGCGGCAAAGTCAAACTGCGGCTTTGACCGGAATGAAGGCTATGTCCGTAACAATTACGGCACTCTCTATGTAAAAGGCGGGAATATCATTTGTTACGATCTCAAAGCTCCCGCTTACTTACAAGCTTTCATAGGTTTTATTCTCGGCTGGGCCTTTTCGATGATCCTGCACCAGCGCGGCGTGCTTGCTATACATTGTTCATGCATAGGGACCGGTTCCGGCGCGGTGCTTATAAGCGGAAGGAGCGGCGCAGGTAAATCCACTGTCACGTCAAGGCTGTTGTGCAAAGGCTTCCGGCTGATGGCGGATGACATCGCCGCAGTACAGGCCGAGCCGGGAAAGATACTCGCATACCCCGCATTCCCGTATCAAAAATTATGCAGAGATGTTGCGCAAGAGCAAGGCGAGCCGCTTGAAAAGCTTTTGTACATCAACGAGAAAAAAGACAAATTCTTGATGCCTTATAAGGGTGATTTCAGTTGTGAACCCGAGCCTTTAAAAGCACTCGTCCTTCTTGAAGCAAACGAAGATGAGGAGTTTTCGATCCGGGAATTAAAGGGCGTTGAGCGCTGGAACCGATGCATGGATTCCCTGTTCATATCCCCACTTCTCGGAAGGAATTTAAGCGACCCGTTCTTTGCAATCCCTACGCTCACTCTTGCTTCAACCGTAAAGATAGTCTGCATCAGCCGCGGCGTACAGGGAGATTACAGACAACAAGTCGCAGATGCGGTGATGAACATCATTTCAAAATAGACGTTTTCTTTTCTCGCAGTAGAATAAACCAAAAGAAGGTAACATATGTCAGCGATATGGGGAATCGTGAGCCTGTCAGGTTCTGAAGCGAATGCCGGCCGTTTTCATGAGGTCTGTAAGACTTCGTATAAAGCAAAATACCGGATAGACCGCTATGCGCAAGCGGATCTCGGGAGCGCGCATTTTGGATGCGGGATCCAGCATATTACCGCCGAATCGGTAAACGAGCGGCTGCCTGTCGTTGATGCGGAAAAGGGCATTCTGTTTACTGCGGATGCTGTTCTTGACAATCGTCGGGATATCATTGCTCTGCTTTCAAAAAAGGGCGAGGATGCGGCGCTGCTTGCCGATGCGCCCGACGGACTATTGATATTTAAGACTTTTCTTTATTATGGCACCTCCTGTGTAAAATATCTTAGAGGGTTGTTTTCCTTTGCGGTTTGGCATGAACGTGAGAAAAAACTTCTTCTCTTCTCAGATCCTGTTTCTTCCCGCTGCCTGTATTACACAAAACAGGGAGACAGTATCATGTTTTCCACCGTCATCGCTTCGATCGAGGCCGTATTCTCTGATATACCTTTTAACGAAAACTATATAAAAGACTTTCTTTTAAGCGACCGTGCCACAGTCTGCTGCGTTCCGGGCGAGACCTTGCGTGACGGCGTGTTTTTGTTAACCCCCGCGACCGTCATGACTTTTTCCGAAAGCGGCGTTGAAACCGAAACCTATATGTCGTCCGAAACCCTTGATATTCCGGCGCTTGATCAGGTTTATATAAAAAATCTTTCTTCTCCCGAAGACTATCTTAATTCTTTTATGCATCTTTATGAGGATTGCATAAAAGATGCCATGTGCACATCGGGAAATGTCGGACTCGCGATGAGTAGCGGACTTGATTCCTCAAGTATTGGGACCGTAGCCGCAAAACAATTGGAGGAATGTGGCAAAAAACTTTTCACATATACCTTTTTACCATGTCGTGACATGAGCGGAAAGAACACCGAAACAAGAGTGTTTGACGAAGCCGAGGCCGTGAAGGAAATAACCGCGATGTATCCCGCAATGTGCCCGTCATTTTTGCGTGAGAGCGATGAAGACCCCATCCTCACTCAACCCGCATATGAAGCGGTCCTTGAAATGCCGTACAAGATCATGTCGTACAAAAACCACTTTGACATGTGCAAAGCCGCGGTGGATGCAGGCTGTAAGGTTTTCCTGAACGGGGGGCTCGGAAACCTGACCGTTTCTTTCGGCAGCCTTGAGCATATTGTTTATCAGCTTATGGTGGACGGGGACACCGATTCGGCAGCACGATATGTGGCAAATTACGCAAGGCATGAAGGGCTTGACGCTGGCAGGTTTTATGCAAGTCTGATGTATGATATTCATTCGTTTAAAAAACCGGGGCCCGTTACCGCAACCGGCTTTATCCCCGATAATCGCTTTGTTTCTCCGTCAGTTCTTGAAAACTACCGTTTTGAGGAACGAATGAACGCCGATAGCAGAAAACAGGCCGTTTCGGGTTTCATGTCCCACAAAGACTATCTGACTGCGCTTTTCTCTCCCTTGTTGTTTATGCAGACAGGCGTATTTGAGACCAAGCTTGGGCTGTATCACAATGTGATCGTACGCGATCCCACGAAAGACGCAAGAATGCTTAAGTTCTGCGTTAAGGTTCCGTATCACCTATTCTGCAACGAAGGGGAACCTAGGTGGTTCATCCGCCACGGATTCAGGGATCTTTTGCCCAAATCGGTAACGGCTCATTGGAGAGCGCAGAGTTACCTGAATGCCGATTGGACAGAACTTACGGCAGAGAATTGGGAAAATACAAAACCTGTTCTTAAGAAAGTTTTCCTTAACCATACCATGAATAAATATTTGAATATTCCGCTGATATCTTCATATATCGAAAATGCTGATCTTGGAAACTCTGACGCCCGCTCCTTGCTCAGCCATATCCGGACCATGTACGGTATCCTTAAATTTACGGAAGTTTAACCCCGATTTTGATCCTGTCTTCATTTTTTAAGAAACTGTGTAAATTTTTTCAACAATTTATCTTTCATTTATGTTTACTTTATTTGCAAAAAAATACATATGGTAGTATAATGTGCGTACTTAAAACGGAAGTATGTTTGAAACGGAATTCATTAAAATGTAAATATGCACTCCCAAACAATAATTGGAGGATATCATCATGAAAGAATGGAACACACCCGTTATCGAAGAATTGGCACTTTCATCTACTGAATGCAATAATTATTGGGTAGATACAAATGACGATAGTTATGTAGAATATGACGAAGATTTAGGCAGATGTCATAACCCCTATTGGCAGGGAAATGGGCAAACAGAGCAGCAAGTTCACGACAGAAATCCCTTCTGGGCTGACGGTTGGGGCGACGGTGGCAACAGCACCGGAGGCCGTTATAAATAAAATTTAGTTAATTTAAGGCGCGAGAGATCGCGCCTTGTTTTTTTGTTTATTCCACCCAGTTTTCAATCTTTAGACCATTTACTCTGCAAAACTCTTTTGTGTTATTTGTGACCAATGTGTAGCCCAGTGAACTTGCATGTCCGGCGATCATCATGTCAAGCAGGCCTATGGGAGTGCCTTGTCTTTCAAGGTCTGCACGTATCTTGCCGTATTCATTTGCAGCGTCAGTGTCAAAGCTCAGTATCTCGATATTTGACAGTAACAAAGAAAGAGCAACTCTGTTTTTCTCTACGTTTGCGCTTTTTTCCACTCCGTGCGCCAGCTCCGCATAGGTGACGGATGAAATGCAGACATCCTCAGGCTTTGTCCTTTGCAGTCGTTCGAACACCTTTTCCGGCTTATGCTTGATGGCATAAATACAGATATTGGTATCAAGCATATATCTCATAACGCTTCACGCTCCTGGCCGCCCTGATCGGCTCTCCCATTTTCCATGAAATCATCAGAAAACATATCTATGGCCTGCATGAATGAAGCCCATTTATTTGTTTTGGGCATAAGTATAACTATCTCGCCGATCTTGTTTACCATGACTTCATCGACCGAGAACCGAAACTCCTTTGGAAGCCTTACCGCCTGGCTTCTCCCGTTTTCAAATATCTTTGCTGTCATCATAACGATCACCTTCTTTCTGTATTTAGTATATACCGCGGTATATATCCTGTCAAGTGGCATAATTATTCATTATTAGCCAATCGCTTGACAATCGGTGTAATTATGATATTGTATAGCAGGTAAAAAAAGGCCGGCCGAAAGAGGCCGTAAAGTTGAAAACAGGTAGACATATGAAAGCAAATTATCACACTCACACCGTCCGCTGCCATCATGCTGAGGGAAGCGAACGGGAATACATTGAAAATGCAATAAAACTGGGATTTGAGACGCTGGGATTTTCGGATCACACGCCGTGGCCGTACCCTGCGGATTACAAGTCCCGCATAAGAATGGGAATGGACGAGATCGAGGACTATGTGGGGACTCTTTTGGAGCTCCGCGAGGAATATAAAGACCGCATAAATATCCTGATCGGATTTGAAGCCGAATATTCCCCGAAATACCTCGACGGGCTGATGAATGCTTTAAGATCCTATCCTATAGACTACCTCATCATGGGGCCGCACTTCGTTCCCGATGAAATAGAGGGCTTTTACACAGGGTCCGCGACCAATAGTATCGAAAAACTCGTTGCCTACGCTGATTCCGTTGTCGAAGGCATGAAAACAGGGCTTTTCAGTTATGTCGCACATCCGGATCTGATAAATTTTACAGGGGATGAGGACATATATAAAAAGCAGATGAGCCGCATCATAGAAACCGCGGTCGACATGAATATCCCTCTGGAAATAAACATGTACGGCTTTGTGGACGGCCGCCACTATCCTTCAGACAGATTTTTCAAATTTGCAAGAGAGTTTGATCCGAAGTTTGTGATAGGCTGCGACGCTCACAAGCCCGGAATGATAAGACAGCCCGAGGGCATGCCGGACTTCGTGGATTTCCTTAAGAGAAACAGGATCGAATACGGAGATAATGTGATAAGCTTACGCAAATTGCAATAAGAACCTGAAGATACGCTTTACGACATTATGACGTAAAAAGACGTGACCCTTGCGGCCACGTCTTTTGTTTAAACAAGATGTAAACAAGCGTCTGCCTGTCCGGTCGTCTCATATTACCCCTGAAGAAGCGAGAGCACGCCCTGCTTGGACTGGTTTGCCTGAGCGAGCATTGACTGTCCCGCCTGCATGAGAATGTTGTTCTTGGAGTATTCCACCATTTCCTCTGCCATGTCTACGTCGCGGATGGTGGATTCGGCCGCCTGCATGTTTTCAGCGGTGTTGTCGAGATTTGCGACAGTATGCTCAAGACGGTTCTGCACTGCACCGAGGAGGGCCCGCTGCTTTGAAACCTTTGCGATCGCATCGTCGATGCGGCCGATGGAACGGCTTGCGCCGTCCTGCGTGGAAACATCGACCCTTCCGCCATTCACGCCGAGCGCCTGAGCTGACATGTCGTCAATGGAAAAGCTCATCGTCTGGCCTTCGTTGGCGCCTACCTGAAGGATAACACCGGCGCCGCTGTTGCCGGGCTGAAAATCGTAGTTGGGCTCACCACGGAAGGCATCGTCATCGCCAAGGCCTTTGCCGCCTTCGAGTATTGCCCATCCATAACCTGTTTCAGCGCCGCCAACTGGCACAAGCTTATTCCACTCTTCGTCAGGATCCTTGTATATAAATGTGATTTCCACAGGATATCCGGCATCCGCGAACAATTTTTCGATGTCTGCTTCGCTATATTCTTTCCCTGCCACAAGCACTAGTGTTGCGAACTCCGAACTAGGTCCATCAAACATTAATCCTTCTTTATGGCCGGTTCTTTCCAATGTTTTTATGTCATCCCAACGAAGGCTGAGTATTAAATCCATATCGGCGCCATATCTTTTAGCTGTAGCTTCAATTCTTTTTACATTCAAGAAAAACGAATCATCTTGGTTATCCTCACCGCCTATCGTCACCCAAGCAGACCAAGCATGTGCATTATCCCTAGATGCCGCCCTTACCCCTGCCTCAGTCCCTATCGGCCCTCCCGGACTTGTAGGCGTTGTAGGGCCTGTATAATCCGCCGCTGCGGTATACGACCCATATTTCAGCACAACCTTGATCTTTGCGGGATCATTTGTCGCACTCGAATCCTCCTGCTTTGCATTCTTTATGAGATTATCGATCTGCATCTGCGAATAAGTCATGTTGCTCGCAAGGTTCAAGGTGAGCACCTTGCCGTCGGGCGACCATATGGCCGACTCGGATCCCGCTACTGCAGTCGTGCGCGCTTCCACATAAACCCCGCCAAGATTGGACGAGATAAACGCATTGAGCGTTTCATCATAAAACCCAAATTTCGGTCCTGAAGGTGTCATTATCTCATCATAAGATGACGATGCGCCACTACCCGAAAGGGTGCCGTCAAGGAGAGGCATCGTGTTAAACTCTGTATCGGTTGCGATCCTGTCTATCTCTTCCTGGAGCTGCTCTATCTCATCTTGGAGGTTACTGCGGTCGGAATCGGTCTCTGTGCCGTTTGCAGCCTGTACGGCGAGTTCCCTCATCCTCTGGAGTATGGAATGAGTCTCGTTCAGCGCGCCTTCTGCAGTCTGGATCATGGAAATGCCGTCACCCGCGTTGTCGGATGCTCGTCCGAGTCCTCGGATCTGGCTCCTCATCTTTTCTGAAATGGCAAGACCCGCAGCATCGTCAGCTGCGCGGTTTATGCGATAGCCTGAAGAAAGCTTTTCCGTATTTTTGGAAAGGCTCTTTGTGCTGATACCCAGCTGTCTGTTTGTGTTTATCGCCTGGATGTTATGCTGTACGATCATCGCCATATCTGTTTCCGCCCCTTAAGTCATCCCTAATGTCTGTTTAGTGCTATCTATTTTATCGGCGATGCAAAGCAAAAAAATAACAGGGCGCAACATCTGCGCCCTGAAAAACAGTTCTGTAAACTATGCCCTTGAAAAGCCTTCGCCCATTACTTCCCTTGCATCCGAGATCACCATGAACGCTCTGTTGTCATGGCGCATCACGATGTCCTGAAGCTCGGGGATCTGCTTTTTTGAAACAACGCAGAAAAGCATGTTCTTGTCTTCGCCGGAATACATGCCCTTTACGCGTATGCCGGTCACTCCTCGGTCGATGTCCTCAAGTATCTCGGTGGCTATCGTATCGGCCTTCGGCGAGATGATGAACGCTACTTTTGCGAATTTCAGTCCTTCCACTATCTCGTCGGAGATCTTTGAAACGAGGAATACGACGATAACAGAATATACCACGTTTTCAAGCGGGAAAACAAATAGGCCGAGGAACACTATGGTGCCGTCAACGAATGCAAGTATCCAGGACACCGAGAGGTGTCTGAGCCTGTCATGCACCAGCGCGGCAAACAGATCGGAACCGCCTGTAGTCGCAAGTGTTGAAAACACAAGGCCTATGCCGGTTCCCGAAAGAACGCCTCCGGCTATGGCGCTAAGCAGAGTATCGTTTAACACCTGCTTTACGGGAAGAACATATATCCATGCCGTAAGAAGCGCAGTGGAATATGTCGTCTTTGCAAGGAACCTCCAGCCTTTTTTCCAAATGGCTGCGGCAAAAAGCGGTATATTCAGCGCCAGAGTGCACAGCCAGACAGGGATGCCATCCTTGAAAAAGTCGATCCCAAGCCCGGAAAGAAATGGTTTTGAAGCATATCTCACAAGGATCGAGAGACCGCTCACTCCGCCGGTATCAAGTCCTATGGGATCAAACATGAAGTTGATCGCGGCTCCCATCAAAAAGGTCCCCGCGACTATGATAAACAGGTCGCGGAAATTAATACGTTCCGCTATTTTTTTGATATCTGCCTTTTTCATGGTTTCGCTCTGCATGGACTTTTCCCCCGGAAAGATACTTTTTATACAATAGCGTATTTCTGTTAAATAAAGGCCTGTACGTTCTGTACAGGCCTATACTCACCGATCTGTTCGGATCTTAAATATTAAACTAACTCAAGAAGAACTTCCATAGCTGCGTCGCCCTTGCGCTGTCCGATCTTTACGATACGGGTGTAGCCGCCCTTGCGGTCTGCATACTTGGGAGCGATCTCGTCGAAAAGCTTGTTTGCAAGATCAACCTTCTTTGTGCTTCTCTTCTTGCCGGCGTTCTCTGTGGGAACTTCGGTCACATCATAAAGATAAGCGTTGAGCTGTCTGCGTGCGTGAAGTCTTGAAGGCTTGTCCTTCTTAACCTGCTTCTCTACTTCATCGTAAACTGTAACCTTCTTGCCGTTGCTGCCGGCTTCCTTTACGTTCTTGCCGTCCTTGTCCTTACGTGCAACCTTAGCCTTAACGGTTACGGTCTCAAAATTGTCTTTTTCCTTGATAGCAAGGGTGATCATCTTCTCTGCAATGCTCTTTACTTCTTTGGCTCTGCATTCGGTGGTCACGATCTTGCCGTGATATAACAGATTGGTTACCTGGTTGCGGAGCAGAGCTTTTCTCTGGTCTGCTGTGCGTCCAAGTTTTCTGTAGCCTGCCATTTATATTTCCTCCTTACGTGTTCTGCTTATTCCTCGCTCTGTCTGAGTGACAGACCGAGCTCTTTTAACTTGATCAGTACTTCGTCCAATGACTTTCTGCCGAGGTTACGAACCTTCATCATATCATCGGGTGTCTTGTTTACAAGTTCACCGACGGTATTGACACCTGCGCGCTTAAGGCAGTTGAAGGAACGTACCGAAAGCTCGAGTTCATCGATGCTCATATCCAGGATCTTTTCCTGTCCGGACTCGCCCTGAGGCTTGATGACCTCAACAACATCTGCGCGGTCGGAGAGCTGGATGAAGGAATCGAGGTGTGCGGAAAGGACCTTTGCCGCAAGGCTTACAGCCTCGTCGGGAGCAAGTGCGCCGTTTGTGAATACTTCAAGGGTAAGCTTGTCATAATCGGTCATCTGGCCCACACGGGTGTTTTCCACGGTGAGATTCACTCTCTCAACAGGTGTGTAGATGGAATCGACAGCAATGACTCCGATGGGAAGATCGTCTCCCTTGTTCTTGTCGGAACCTACATATCCACGACCGTTTGTGATCGTGAGTTCCATGTAGAGCTTGGAGTCTGCGCCGCCGTTAAGAGTAGCAATAACCTGATCCTTATTGATAATTTCGATATCCTGGTCTACAACGATGTCTGAAGCCCTGACAACGCCCTCACCCTCAAACTCGATATAAGCTGTCTTGGGAGTGTTTTCGGAGCTGCTGTTCTTGATGGAAAGGTTCTTGATGTTCATAATGATCTCGGTGATGTCCTCTTTGACACCCGGGAGACCTGAAAACTCATGAACCACACCGTCGATCTTAACCTGGCTTACTGCAGAACCGGGAAGTGAAGAAAGCATAATTCTTCTTAAAGAATTGCCAAGCGTTGTGCCATAGCCGCGCTCAAGCGGCTCAACAACGAAACGCCCGTATTTATCTGAAATTTCTGCAACTTCAATTTTAGCGGGTTTAAAATCGAAATCAAACATAGCGGATCCTCCTTATTTTTATTGTTACCAATGTCGGTAATCGATAGATTATCCGACAGCTGAAAGCCCAAAGGGGTTTCAGCCTCCTGATTATTTGGAATAGAGCTCGACGATAAGCGTTGCGTTTACGGGAACATCGATCTGATCCATGCGGGGAAGCTCTACAACTTCACCGGTAAGGTTTGCATGATCTGCCGTAAGCCAAGCGGGAACGCTTCTGCCCTCGGTAACTTCAAGGATATCCTTATATCTCTGAGAGCCCTTCTTGGTCTCTCTGATCTCGATCTTGTCTCCTGCCTTTACAAGGTAGGAAGGAATGTTTACGCACTTGCCGTTGACAAGGATCTGCTTGTGGTCAACGATCTGACGTGCTTCTGTTCTTGTTCTGCCGTATCCGAGACGGAATACAACATTGTCAAGACGACGCTCAAGGAGGATCATCATGTTTTCACCGGTTGTACCGGTCTTGATCTTCTTGGCCTTTTCAAAATTGTTGCGGAAAGGCTTCTCAAGCACACCATAGATGAACTTTGCCTTCTGCTTTTCCTTTAACTGTGTGCCGTACTCGGAAACCTTCTTGCCCTGACGAGCGAAGGTCCTGTTTGACTTCTTGTTGATACCGAGAACGGAAGGCTCGATTCCGAGCGATCTGCACTGCTTTAATACAGGATCTGTATTTCTTGCCATTTGCTTTTTCCTCCTTAATCAGACTCTTCTGCGCTTGGGCGGTCTGCATCCGTTGTGCGGAACGGGTGTTACGTCCTTGATCGATGTTACGTTGATGCCACATGCCTGAAGGGCACGGATAGCAGCCTCGCGGCCCGTACCGGGTCCCTTGACCATAACATCGACACTCTTTAAGCCATGAACGACTGCAGCCTTTGCTGCTGTCTCTGCTGCCATCTGAGCAGCATAAGGAGTGGATTTTCTGGAGCCTCTGAATCCAAGTCCGCCGGCACTTGCCCACGAAATGGCATTTCCTTCAGCATCCGTAAGTGTTACGATTGTATTGTTGAAGCTGGCCTGGATATGTGCCTGACCATGATCAACGTTCTTTTTTACACGCTTTTTAGCAGACTTTTTAGCTGCTGTTGATACTTTCTTAGCCATCTTTGATCCTCCCTATTACTTCTTCTTGTTAGCCACAGTTCTCTTGGGACCTTTTCTTGTCCTGGCATTGTTCTTGGTGTTCTGACCGCGAACGGGAAGGCCCTTTCTGTGACGGATGCCTCTGTAGCATCCGATTTCCTGGAGTCTCTTGATGTTTAAGGCTGTCTCTCTTCTGAGATCACCCTCTACCTGGAACTCGGCGTCGATGACGTCACGGATCCTTGCAACTTCGTCATCCGTAAGATCACGAACACGTGTGTCGGGATTAACGTTTGCCTTCTCAAGGATCTTGTTTGAGCTTACTCTACCGATACCATAGATATAAGTAAGTCCGATTTCTACACGCTTTTCTCTTGGTAAGTCTACACCACTGATTCGAGCCATGTGTATTGTACCTCCGTAAAAAAATGAAAAATGATGTTTGCCGTGCTGACTAACAGCGCACGGCACAGCCGCTTTAAACCGTGAACCCGATCATCTGAGAACAGATCAGGAGAGATGATACATCCATCAAATGCGTTAACCTCTCTCTGAAGACGGCTTGCGCCGCCCCACGGTATCACAAGTAATTCCGCGTAAGATACGGGAATTATCCCGGAAAATTACATCCGGTGTCCGCCATTGCAATCCTGACGGAACATTGCAACAAAGAAAGCAAGGTACTGTTTTCTATGAGACTGTCTTTTATTGGCAGCCTGTGAAAACGATGCCCTAGGGTATCGGTATCAGCCCTGTCTCTGTTTGTGCTTGGGATTCTCACAGATGATCCTGATGGAACCCTTTCTCTTGATGACTTTGCATTTCTCGCAAATCGGTTTAACTGAAGATCTGACTTTCATTGTGGTTTACTCCTTTCACAATAGTATTTCCGGTAATGTCTGCCACGCAATGAGGCATATTACTCGAAAAAAGTCCGTGTAGTATTATACTCCGATAAATTCAAAAAATCAAGCAAAACTTTTGATTTCCCGCAGAATTTCCCGCAGAAATCGTCAATTGAGCTTATCAAAATCCTTGATTTCATATCCAACGGGGGTTTCACTTGAAAAATCGTACTCTGCGCTTATCGTGCCGCGGACCTTTTGATGTGTGTCGGGATCGGTCCACTCCGCAAAGACGCCGAGCGTAGGTCTTCCGTCAAGGATCACCGGAGCCGGAGGCGCATATCTGATATCGGGCACTTCCGGAAGGCCTGCGTACAGTTTTGCCGCAAAAGCCTCATACTGTGCCCATGACGCGAAATCGTTGTTATTTAAGATACTTTCGTACTTTGATCCCGTATGGTCGGAATATCCTATATTTCCAAGGGTCTTAAGGATATACATGAAATATGCGTCCGTTTTCCATTTGTCACCGTTTTTCGCTTCATAGAGGTCTATAAGAATGTCCTCAGGGCAAATGAAGTTGTCGGGTTCTCCGTGACGTTCGGGATAAGTCAGCCAGTTGAGAGACATGACCGCATCGTGATATTTTTCATTTGAAAAACCGGCATCGATAAAGAGTTTTGCCGTCTGAGCGTCTGAGTCTGTGCCAAAGAACACTCTGTTCAGTTTTTCTGTCCCGTAGATATAGTCGATCCCCGAAAGGAACTGCACGGGCACAAAATAGGCTCGCACGGCTTTTGCCAGATATTTTGCAGTGTAGAGCTCTGCGCCGGCTTCCGTAAGGAAATCCGTTTCATAGAATACCGGCACCCCGGGAACGTACTCGGTATCGGTCCATTCGGCTATGTTACTGTCCACAAAGTGCATGAGCTCATGGAAAACGATGGCGGGATACTGATATTGGTCGCCTTCATATACACCGGCATTTATATATATCATATTGTTTCCGGCCCAGAACTCGCCTCCGTTGCCGTTACCGAGATCGGTCATCTGGATGGTCAGATAGCCGAGTCTGTACAGAAAGTAATCTATGTCCAACAGGCTCACATTGTCGGCTACCACGGGAAATATCCTGTAGACGATCTCTTTGTAGCCGTTGAGTCTGTCATTTCCTTCGATCATTTCGCTGAACATCACAAAAAGATCATACTGCCCACGGAGGTCCTTTTCGGAAAGTCCGTGGAGCTCTGCTATGCGGAGCGCTTCCGTGTTGTCTTTTACTGCAGGAGTTTCTGCAGCTTCCGCTGTCGGTGCCGGCGTATCTGTGGGCGTGTTATTAACGTGCTCCTGTGTTTCCGGCTGTGTCGGCGATGCGGTCGGCTGTGCTTCCTGCGGTGACGGCACTTCGGTCGGCACTACTGTGCCTCCGTCGATGAACACAGTATCCGAGCATGCCGTGAGACACGCTGCCACCAGCGTGCAGATCAATAAAACGAATCTTTTTTTCATCTCTTCCCCTTTTTCCCAAAAAAAAGGCTCCGTAAACACACGGAAGCCTTGCAAAAAGACTTGATCTCTATTTGTCTCTCCAGATTATCCTGGCTTTGGTAAGATCATAGGGTGACATTTCAAGTGTTACTTTGTCGCCCGGAACTATCTTGATATAGTTCATGCGGAGCTTGCCGCTGATATGCGCGAGCACGACATGCTTATTCTCAAGCTCCACGCGGAACATTGCATTGGGAAGTTTTTCCACTACCGTTCCTTCAAGTTCGATTACATCTTGCTTTGACATATAATGATTTTTCTCCCGTTTTTATCTGGTGAGCGAGAGTATCTCGGGCTCCCCATCGGTGATAACTATCGTGTTCTCGTAATGTGCGGACATTGAACCGTCTTTTGAGACTACAGTCCAGTTGTCGTCGCACCATCTGACCTCGTGAGTTCCCATATTGATCATGGGCTCGACCGCGAGTGTCATTCCCGCCTGAAGGAGCGGGCCTTTTTTGTGCTGTCTGAAGTTTGCCACCTCAGGATCTTCGTGAAGTGAGGTTCCGATGCCGTGTCCGACAAGTTCTCTCACAACGCCGTATCCAAAGAGTGACGCATGATCTTCGACAGCGGCTCCGATCTCATTCAAGTGGTGTCCCGCCGTGCAGACGGCGAGCGCTTTGAAAAAGCATTCCTTTGTCTCGTCAATGAGTTTTTGAGCTTCGGGTGATATCTTTCCCACCGCCCATGTCCTTGCGGCATCGGAATGATAGCCTTTGCAGATGACGCCTGCATCCAGGCTTATGATATCTCCTTCTTTGAGGATACGCTTTTTTGAGGGTATGCCGTGCACCACTTCATCGTTCACGGAGCAGCATATAGATGCCGGATATCCGTTGTAATTCAGGAACGAAGGAATGCATCCGTGCTTTCTGATGAGCTCTTCACCCTTTTTGTCTATTTCCCATGTTGTAACACCGGGCTTTACCATCTCACCAAGGCGCTCATGCACTTCGGCGAGTATTTTTCCCGCTTCCCGCATCAGTTCGATCTCGCGGGTGGATTTTATCGTGATCATCTTACTTACTTTCTTTGTTTTCTAGGATGTCGACGATCGCGTCAAAGACCTCGGACATTTCCTTTGTTCCGTCTACGGAGCGAAGCTTTCCAAAGCCGTTGTAATAGTCGATGAGCGGCTGTGTCTGCTCGTGGTATACGGAAAGGCGGTTCTGTACGGTCTCGGGCTTGTCGTCGTTCCTTAAGATGAGGTCTGCGCCGCATGTATCGCATTTGCCTTCAACCTTGGGAGCGTTGAAAACGATATGGTAGGTTGCGCCGCAGTTGACGCAGGCACGTCTTCCGGACATACGGTTTACGATCACTTCATCGGGAACGTCAACGTCGATGGCATAATCAACTTCGTCGTTGTTCTTTTTGAGTGCTTCGGTAAGTGCCTCGGCCTGAGGTATGGTCCTCGGGAATCCGTCAAGCACATATCCGTTTGCGCAATCGGGATTTGCAAAGCGGTCCATGATAAGCTCGAGAGTCAGGGAATCAGGTACGAGTGCGCCTTTATCCATGTACTCTTTTGCTTTTAATCCCAAAGGGGTGCCGGCTTTCAGGTTTGCCCTGAAAATGTCACCGGTCGAGATATGAGGAATGCCGTATTTCTCGGCAATCTTCTTTGCCTGTGTTCCTTTTCCGGCGCCGGGAGCGCCAAGCATGATGATCTTCATTTTGCCTCCTGTTAAAACACTTATAGGGTGGGACCGCGCTTTCGCGTACAAGGTCCCACCCCGTTCAGGTATTATCAGTCCTCAGAAAGAAAGCCTTTGTAATGACGCTCTCTCATCATTGTCTCCACCTGCTGGATCATCTCGAGGATTACACCTACGACGATGATTATGCTGGTGCCGCCGAAGCTTACGCTTGCTTTGAACATGCCCGTAAAGAAGATTGGGATGACTGCAACTATCGTAAGGCCAGCCGCGCCGATAAGGATAACGTAGTTAAGAACCTTGGAAAGATAGTCGTTTGTAGGTCTGCCGGGTCTGATACCGGGTATGAAGCCGCCCTGCTTCTTTAAGTTGTTTGATACTTCTGCGGGATTGAATGTGATCCCGGTGTAGAAGTATGCGAAGAAGAAGAGCATTGCAATGTAAAGTACGAGTCCCAGTGTATAAATGCCGTATCCTTCAGTTGTGAATTGGCACCAGTTTCTCTGGTTAAGATACATGAGGATCTTCTGCCATACATTTCCCGTAGGGCTTCCGGTAACACCGAAGAGCGAGGAAATGATGATGGGTGTCTGAAGAAGGCTGACTGCAAAGATTACGGGGATAACGCCCGCGGTGTTTATGCGGAGCGGTATGAATGACGACTGGCCGCCTACCATTCTTCTGCCCTGCATTTTCTTTGCATACTGTACGCTGACTCTTCTCTGTGCATCCTGAAGGAGGATGATGAGCACTACCAGCGCAATGGTTACCGCTACGATGACAACTGCCGCAATGACAGCCTTCGCAACGGACTGGCCCTTAACGAACTGCTCGTAGAGGCCTGTGTAGTCCCCGGGAAGGGTATCTACGATGTTGATAAGGAGGATAACGGAAATACCGTTTCCGATCCCCTTTTCAGTGATCTGCTCACCGAGCCACATAAGGAATGCCGAACCGGCGGTAAAGCTCACGGTGATCACAGCGATGTGAAGCCATGCGTTTCCGGATTCGAGCACGTTGCTGTTCTTGAAGCCGATGCCCATTGCAACGGACTCAAAGATAGCAAGGCCGATGGTGACATATCTGGTGATCTCGGCGATCTTCTTTCTGCCGGTCTCACCGTCTTTCTGCATCTCCTCAAGTTTCGGAATAGCTATCGTGAGGAGCTGCATGATAATGGATGATGTGATGTAAGGCGAAATGTTCAGCGCAAATATTGACATCTGCGAGAACGAACCGCCCGTGAGAACATCAAGGAAGCCAAGTCCGCCTCCCTGAGTCACGTTTGAAAGCCAGTTAGCAAAATAGGTCCTGTTGATCCCGGGTACGGGAAGCATGCAGCCGATCCTGACAATGATCAGACACAGGAACGTATATAAGAGCTTTGTCCTGATGTCTTTGATCTTTAATGCGTTGGCAAAAGTCTTAAACATCAGATCACCTCAGCTTTTCCACCTGCAGCCTGAATCTTCTGTACCGCATTCTCACTGAATGCGTTCAACTTAACGTCAAGCTTTTTGGTAATCTCACCGTTTCCGAGAAGCTTAACGCCGTCCTTAGGGTTGTTAATGATACCTGCGTTAATAAGGGTCTCAACGGTAACTTCGGTTCCATCCTCAAATCTGTTGAGTGCATCAAGATTGAGTGTGATTATTTCCTTAGAGTTTCTGCAATTAAAGCCTCTCTTGGGAAGTCTTCTGTATAAGGGATTCTGACCACCTTCAAAACCAAGTCTGGGTCTTCCCGAACGAGCCTTCTGGCCCTTATGTCCGAAACCTGCGGTCTTACCGTTTCCTGAACCATGGCCACGGCCTTTTCTGAAATTATTGGACTTGGTCGAGCCTTCGGCAGGTCTGATTGTTGTTAAATTCATCGTGAACACCTCCTTGCTACGTATTAGATTTCTTCTACCTTGACCAAATGTAAGATCTTCTGGATCTGTCCCTTTGTGGCATCATTGTTCTTCTGAACAACAGACTGACCGATCTTTCTGAGGCCGAGTGCCTCAACGGTCCTCTTCTGCTTGGGGATCGCTCCGAGGGGAGACTTTACCAAGGTAATCTTTAAATTCTCTGCCATTTTAATTTACCCCCTTTTATCAGCCTAACTGCTCAACCGGAACGCCGCGAAGTGCAGCTACCTGCTCAGGAGTCTTTAACTGGCTTAATCCGTTTACTGTAGCAAGAACAACGTTCTGCTTATTGTTTGAACCAAGGGATTTGGTACGAATGTTCCTGTAGCCCGCAAGCTCAAGAACGATACGTGCGGGACCGCCTGCGATGATACCGGTACCTTCGGGGCTGGTCTTAAGAAGAACGCTTGCGCTTCCGTAATAACCGGTGAAATCATGAGGTGTGCTTCCGAGATCGTTCATGGGAACTTCGATCATCTTCTTTGTTGCGTCTTCCTTTGCCTTACGGATAGCTTCGGGAACTTCCGATGCTTTTCCGAGGCCGACGCCGACATGGCCCTTCTTATCGCCTACAACAACAAGTGCAGCGAATCTCATCTTACGGCCGCCCTTTACAGTCTTGGATACGCGCTTGATATCAACGACCTTATCCTCGATCTCTGACTTAGGGGTGTTATCAATTGTTTCTCTCATCGTCTTTCCTCCTGCTTAGAATTGAAGCCCTGCTTCTCTTGCGGCCTCAGCAAGTGCCTTGATCTTGCCCTGGTAAACGAAACCACCGCGGTCAAAAACGACCTCGTTGATGTTCTTTCCAAGTGCGCGCTCGGCAATTACTTTTCCTAAGTAAGCTGCTGCTGCTACGTCATCGGTGTTCTCAAGCTCTGACTTGATAGCCTTCTCAACGGTGGAAGCGGAAACAAGAGTGTTCCCTACTGTATCGTCGATGATCTGAGCATAAATGTGCTTGTTGCTTCTGAATACGGCAAGTCTGGGTCTTTCGGATGTGCCGGAGAAACGATTGCGGATCTTCATGTGCTTTTTGGCACGAATTTCACTTCTACTTTCTTTGCTTACCATTGTCTATTCTCCTCTCCTACTTCTTACCTGTCTTACCGGCCTTACGTCTGATAACCTCATCAGAGTACTTGATACCCTTGCCCTTATAAGGCTCAGGTCCTCTCTTGCCTCTGATCTCGGCTGCGTACTGTCCGACCTTTTCCTTGTCAATGCCCTTGACATTGATCTTGAGCTGGTCGATTACTTCAGTCGTAATACCTTCGGGATCGATCATGACAACGGGATGTGAATATCCGAGTGTGAGCGTAAGCTCCTTGCCGGCCTTTGCTGCTCTGTAACCGGTACCGTTGATCTCAAGTGTCTTGCAGTAGCCTTCGGTAACACCTACAACCATGTTGTGGATGAGTGTTCTTGTAAGGCCGTGAAGTGATCTTGTGCGCTTAAGATCGTCGGGTCTTGTTACAGTGACAAACTTGCCCTTGTGGTGTTCATCATCCATGTCCTCGACCTTTATTGCGAGTTCCGCAGGAAGCACTCTCTCGAGAGTTCCCTTGGGTCCTTTTACGGTAACTTTATTATTTTCTGCCACATCGACAGTTACACCTGCCGGAATGGCGATTGGCATCTTACCTATACGTGACATGCCCGTACCTCCTGAATTCTATATATGCGTTTATGATTACCAGATAAAAGCCAGAACCTCACCGCCAACGCCCTCAGCGCGTGCTTCCTTATCGGTGATCACGCCCTTGTTTGTGGAGATGATGGCTGTTCCGAGACCGCCAAGAACCTTGGGAAGGTCTTCCTTGCTGGCATATACACGAAGGCCGGGTTTAGAGATCCTCTTTAATCCCGTGATAACCTTCTCTGTTTTGTCCTTACCATACTTTAATGTGATGACGATGTCCTTAGCGGCGCCGTCTTCAACGATTTCGTAGCCCCTGATGTAGCCTTCCTTGACAAGAATGTCCGCAATAGCGAGCTTCATCTTGGAAGAGGGTACGTTAACTGTATCGTGTTTAGCAGTATTAGCGTTACGGATTCTTGTAAGCATATCTGCGATCGGATCGCTTGTCATAGTGATATTCCTCCTTAAAAATTGCCGTCTTGCGAAGTCCGGGCCTACACCCGCTTATCGCAATGTGAGAAACGGGTTTCCCCGTCACTTTTCTACCAGGATGCCTTCTTTACACCCGGGATCTCGCCCTTGTATGCAAGCTCACGGAAGCAGATTCTGCAGATTCCGTACTTTCTGAGATATGCATGGGGACGACCACAAATCTTGCAACGTGTGTAAGCCTGTGTAGAGAACTTGGGCTTGCGCTGCTGTTTTAACTTCATGGAAGTTTTTGCCATTATCTTATCCTCCTAAATCAGATGCCTTACTTGGCAAAAGGCATACCAAACATTGTGAGCAACTCACGAGCTTCTTCATCGGACTTTGCGGTGGTAACGAAGATGATATCCATACCGCGAACCTTGTCTACCTTGTCATACTCGATCTCAGGGAAGATGAGCTGCTCTTTGATGCCGAGCGCATAGTTTCCTCTGCCGTCGAATGCGTTGGGGTTTACGCCTCTGAAGTCACGTACGCGGGGAAGTGAAAGGTTGATGAGACGATCTGCGAACTCATACATCTTTTCGCCGCGAAGGGTAACCTTACATCCGATGGAAAGACCTTCTCTGATCTTGAAGTTTGCAATGGACTTCTTTGCTTTTGTGATAACTGCCTTCTGACCGGAGATGGTCTCCATGTCCTTTACGGCAGACTCAAGTGCCTTGGCGTTTTCCTTAGCTTCGCCGACACCCATATTGATAACGATCTTATCAAGCTTCGGGATCTGCATTACATTCTTGTAACCGAACTTCTTCTGCATAGCCGGAGCGATCTCTTTAGTGTATGTTTCCTTTAAACGTGCCAATTTCTTGACCTCCTCTCACAGAATTAGTCGATCTGATCACCTGTTGACTTGGCAACGCGTACCTTCTGGGTACCCTTCTTGCCTTCAACGGTCTTGAACCCGACTCTTGTAGCCTTGCCCTTGAATACGAGCATAACGTTTGATGCATCGATGGGGGCTTCTTCATGGACGATACCGCCCTTGGGATTAGCCTGGCTGGGCTTTGAGTGCTTTGTTACGGTGTTTACGCCCTCAACGAGGAGCTTTCCGTCAACAACAGCGATAACCTTGCCTTCTTTACCCTTATCTTTACCGGTGATGACCTTTACGGTGTCACCCTTCTTGATCTTTGACATCGACATAGCGACACCTCCTATAATACTTCGGGAGCGAGGGAAACGATCTTCATGAACTGCTTCTCTCTGAGCTCTCTTGCTACAGGTCCAAAGATACGAGTACCCTTGGGAGTGTTATCCTCCTTGATGATAA
>JAEENL010000164.1 GCA_016283775.1 Lachnospiraceae bacterium
CGACATGAACCTGTTAAAGATGATGAACGATACATTCGGGCATGCTACCGGAGACAGGGCGCTCTCGCTTCTCGCGAAGAAGCTTTCCGAAGCATTTCCCGAGCCCTGTGTGGTGGCGCGTGTCGGAGGCGACGAGTTTACCGTTATAGTACGGAATACCACAAAGGAATGGGTAGAAAAGCATCTCGAACTCTTTAAGGAAAAAATGGCGGAGCACAATCAGAAAGGCGACAACGTTACCTTAAGCGCAGCATACGGCGCGGCCTACGAGGATGAAGCCGAGACTCCGGAAAAGGTGTTCAAGATCGCGGACGACAGGATGTACCAGAACAAAAAAGAATCAAAAATGGGAAGGCAATGACCTGTCATTCCCTTCCCGCTTTGGCACAAAACGGTGATTCGTATATCTTACGGTGAACAAAGTAGTTGTAAGATCTGCAGCCGCCGGCGCAATATTCACCGAGTTCGCATTCTGCGCATTTTCCGGTGAGCATGTCTTTATTGAATTTACGGTTATAAGCAAAGCGCTCAGGATCGTCCCAGATGGTCCTGAGGCTTTCTTTTCTTAAGTTTCCTTCCGTGAAAACGGGATCGTACATCGATTCACAGCCGCGAACGTTTCCGACGCTGTCTATGCCGACGGAAGTGATGCCTGCGGAGCATCCTCTGAATATCGCTTTTCCGCTCATGTTGCCGCGGACAGAGCCTTCGTGTTCGGTGAAGTAGCCGATGTTGTCGGCTACGCCCATCGCGAACGGTGCTTCATGCATATGTGCGGCAACAAAGTCCATCACTGCCCCCATGTCAAAACGGTAGTCAATGCCGTTGTTTGCAGCGTTCCCCATGGGAGAGCAGGCCTGCAGCTGCCAAGCGTAGATCGTGTATTTACGGAGGAACGAAAATATCTCTTCGAGGTATCTGGAGTTTTCGCTGTTCAGCGTGCTGATGACGGAGACCGGAATGCCTGCGGAAAGCAAGGTTTCCATTGCATGCACGGCGCGGTCGAAGCTGCCTTCCTGCCTGTATTTGTCGTGAACGGCTTTAGGACCGTCAAGGGAGACGGAGACAGATTCGATGCTTACTTCGTTAAGGTCCTGTATGAGGTCGTTCTTAAAAAGATATCCGTTTGTTATGATGTTTACGCAGATCCCGTGATCTGTGAGCCTTTTTACTATCTGTTTCCAATCACGGCGCATGAACACTTCGCCGCCTATCATGGAAACACGGCGGCATCCGAGTTCTTTAAGCTGATCCGCGACATCAAGGCATTCTTCGGTGGTGAGCTCGTTTTCACGTGCCTTTCCGCCTCCGGAACCGCAGTATTTGCAGGAGAAACAGCAGGCGAGCGTGATCTCCCAGACGCACATTCTAAGATTGTATTTCATCGGTCCTCCATCTTTTCAGGTCCCGCATATACAGGTGCGATCGGAGGAGGCTCAATATCGTCGTTGGCAGGCTCTGAATTTGCTGTCTTGGTATTTGGATCTTCATCCACAAGAAAACCAAGATCTTCAAGGAGATCCAGGTCTTCAAGCAACTCGGCGCTGATCACGCGGTTTTTCTTTGAAGGGAGCGGCTTGCGTGGCTCATCAATTTCATCGGGAGGTCCCATGTAAACGTCATTCATCTCGGAGGAATCGGGTCTACGCCGTCCCATCATTTCCGGCCCGGCATAAACGCATAACGGCTCGTCAGCGCCCTGGGGATACTTCTTTCCAAACAGCTTTTTAAACGGATTTTTCATGTGCAAACCTCATGACAGTTATTAGTGTTAACCTTCCGGGAAAAAGTATATCATAAAAAATGATGTGGGAACACATGTTTTTCTTGATGTCATGCGGAATTTAGGGTAACATATTTCAAAAGATACAGTGAGCTTTGTATCTATGCGGGTTTAGAATACTGACAGAAGAAAGGACGGAATATGAGACATAAGAGAACTAAAACATTGGTACTTGCAAGTCTTTTGGCGTTTGCACTCGTGTTTGTTGCCGGGTGTGGAGATATAAGCATCTCCGATGCTGATGAAAACGTACAGACCGAAGTGACAAAGAAGCCCGAGAATACAAAGAAGGCTGAGGCTACAAGCACGCCGAAGCCCACAGCTACCCCGAAGCCTACGGAAGCGCCTTTGGCAGGTGAATCCTCGGGAGTAACCGAGGAGACCGGTGAGACATCGGGCGAAACGACCGGAACAACAGAGGGCTCCGTTACCGAAGGTGAGAGCACAGGAGCTGCCTATGTGGTCCTACCTACGCCAACTCCGGATGTTCCGGAAGATGATTCAGTAAAAGTGGACGCTGCGGGAAACTGGAGCGCCTTTTACGCTGAGTCCATGTATCTGCTCAGAGTAGGCGAAGACCCCGAACTCACGCCGGCAGGCGTAAAAGCCTTTGCGGAGATGCTACGCGAAGAATTAAGAACCGGGAAAAGGGAATATATTCAAGAGGGACTTTACGCAGGGCGTACCGCCTACGGCTATTTTGTTGAAAACGGCATCGACATGTTCTCCGGCGGAGAAAGCGGTGGAAAACTCGACGGAACGGAAATGTTCCATTCCATCACATATGATGTCAGCACAGGAGAAGTTCTGGCATTTTACAGTTTCTATGCATATGTCACTGAGGACAAGAATTTCCTGTTCATCTGGGACGAACCGATTACTTCAGATGAAGCGGCATGGAATACGCTCATGGTGCCGTATATCAGGCAGGATTGGTAAGGTGACGATTGGCGTCTGTTATAAGAAAGCATATTAGTTTTTTATATAAACCGATCCTCGAATTGAGGGTCGGTTTTGTATTGACTTTTTTGTTTTAAGTGGTACAATGCAAATATCGTCGATTTAACGCGGTAAAGTGATAATTTCTTAAGTCAAAGTCGGAAGAGGCAATGGCGGTACTTGGTAACGTGTTAAGGAGTGGCGAAATAATTACAAATAGCGGATTTGGTGGCCTAGGTCCGCGGAACGGAGGAATATTTATGGGTCGAGTTTATAACTTTTCGGCAGGTCCGGCTGTGTTACCGGAAGAGGTGCTGAAGGAAGCAGCGGATGAAATGCTGGATTACAATGGAACAGGTATGTCGGTGATGGAGATGAGTCATCGTTCAAAGGCGTATGACGACATCATCAAGACCGCGGAGAAGGATCTGAGGGAGCTCATGAATATTCCCGACAATTACAAGGTTCTTTTCCTTCAGGGTGGCGCTTCGCAGCAGTTTGCGATGATCCCCATGAACCTTATGAAAAACAAAAAGGCGGACTACATCATCACCGGCCAGTGGGCAAAGAAGGCTTATCAGGAAGCAAAGATCTACGGAGACGCGGTTGCGATCGCAAGCTCTGCGGACAAGACTTTCTCCTATATCCCTGATTGCTCCGACCTTCCGATCGACGATGATGCGGATTATGTATATATCTGCGAAAACAACACGATCTACGGCACAAAGTTCTGGACACTTCCCAACACAAAGGGCAAGACACTGGTAGCGGACGTTTCTTCCTGCTTCCTTTCTGAGCCCGTAGACGTTACAAAGTATGGCGTGATCTATGGCGGCGTTCAGAAGAACGTCGGTCCTGCGGGCGTTGTAATCGTTATCATCCGTGAGGATCTCATCACCGAGGACGTGCTCCCCGGCACTCCCACCATGCTCAAATACAAGACACATGCCGATGCGGAGTCTCTTTACAACACACCTCCGGCATACGGTATCTATATCTGCGGCAAAGTATTCAAGTGGCTCAAAAAGCAGGGCGGCCTTGAGGCAATGAAGAAGAGGAACGAAGAGAAGGCAAAGATCCTTTACGATTTCCTTGATTCTTCCAAGCTTTTCCATGGTACCGTTGAAAAGAAGGACCGTTCTCTCATGAATGTGCCTTTCGTTACAGGAAACGAAGAGCTTGACGCAAAGTTCGTCAAGGAAGCAAAGGCAGCGGGCTTTGAAAACCTCAAAGGTCACCGCACTGTGGGCGGCATGAGAGCATCCATCTACAATGCCATGCCCATCGAAGGCGTAAAAGCTTTGGTCGAATTTATGAAAAAGTTCGAAGCTGAGAACGCTTAAGGGGAGGTGCCGAATATGTTTAAATACAACTGCTTAAACAAGATATCAAAGACAGGTACACAGAACTTCACCGAAAACTTCGAGCTTTGCGAAAATGTTGAAGATGCTGATGCGATCCTTGTAAGATCTGCTACCATGCATGACATGAAGTTCGGAAAGAACGTAAAAGCCATCGCACGCGCAGGCGCAGGCGTTAACAATATCCCGCTTGACCGCTGTGCGGAAGAGGGCATCGTAGTATTCAACACACCCGGCGCAAACGCAAACGGTGTTAAGGAACTCGTTATCGCGGGCATGCTCCTTGCTTCCCGTGATGTAGTGGGCGGTATCGACTGGGTAAAGACCATCAAGGAAGAGCCTGAAGTTGCAAAGCTCATCGAAAAAGGCAAGTCAAACTATGCGGGAACCGAGATTCAGGGCAAGAAACTCGGCGTTATCGGCCTCGGAGCCATCGGCGTACTTGTTGCTAATGCCGCTGTAGGCCTCGGAATGGAAGTTTACGGATGCGATCCTTTTATTTCCGTAGAGAACGCATGGAAGCTTTCACGTTCCGTAAAGGCAGTAAAGACCAGAGAAGAGATCTTTAAGAAGTGCGACATCATCACCGTTCACGTTCCGCTTCTTGATGACACGAAATATATGATCAACGCCGACACTTTAAAGATGATGAAGAACGGCGTTATCATCCTGAACTTTGCAAGAGACCTTCTTGTAAACGACGACGACATGGCTGCGGCTATCGCATCCGGCAAGGTAAGAAAGTATGTCACTGACTTCCCGAATCCGAAGAGCGCTCAGATGGCAGGCACCATCGCCATCCCTCATCTCGGAGCATCCACCGAGGAATCCGAGGACAACTGCGCTGTTATGGCAGTAAAGGAGCTTGTGGAGTACCTTGAGAACGGAAACATCATCAATTCCGTAAACTATCCCGCAACCGACGCAGGAGTCAAAAAGACTGCCGCACGCGTGTGCATTCTCCACAAAAACATCCCGAACATGCTCGCACAGTTCACCGGCGCATTCTCGGCATCCGAGATCAACATCGAAAACCTTGTGAACAAGAGCCGCGGAGACAATGCTTACACCATTATCGACATCGACAAGGTTACCGCAAAGATCACCAAGGACCTTCAGAAGATCGAGGGCGTGAGAGCGGTAAGGGTTATCCAGTAAGATAGCATGAAATAGTGAAAAGAGTCTGTGTGACTAGGGTTGCACAGGCTTTTTTATGCTCTGTTACACGTACAAAAAAACTTGGGAAGAACTGCTTAGGATCAGGAATATAGAAAAAATAGATATGTCTTGTTTCAAACACCTTTATGCAGGCGGAGAAAAGATGGATCTGAGCATGGAGGAGAAGATAAATCAACTGATTCAAAAATGCGGTTCAAATACAAAACTTTACAATTGTATGGGCGCTACCGAGATGATGGCGGGCGCGACAATTATATATGATAATTGCTATGTGCCCGGGAGCGTTGGGATTCCCATGGTCAGGGTTGGATGTAAAATTGTTGAACCTGAAAGTGAAAAGGAACTGACATATTACGAAGAAGGAGAGATCTGCTTTTCCGGCGCGACAGTAATGGACGGATATTATAATAATCCGGAAGCTACTGATGCAGTAATAAAAAAACACAGAGATGGGGAACGCTGGTTTCATACAGGCGATCTGGGATACATAAATGAAGATGGCGTGATATTTGTTACCGGACGTATCAAAAGGATCATCATGACGAAAGGCAATGACGGCCTGGCTACAAAACTGTTCCCGGACCGTATAGAAAAAGCCATATACGCAAATCCGGCCGTTGATTTATGCTGTGTGGTCGGAATACCACATGAAACAAGGATCAACTATCCCAAAGCATTTGTTGTTTTGAAAGAGGGCATTCCTCAAAGCAATGATGTGAAGCAAAGCATCTTAAGCGGTTGTAAAGAGCTATTACCTGACTACATGATCCCGGAAGAGATAGAATTCAGGAGCGATCTCCCCAGGACTTCCAGAGGGAAGGTTGATTACCGGGCGTTAGAAGCACATTAAAGAAAATAGGCTGACACATTGTCATACAGATTAAATGAATTTAAGTTCGGTCGGGAGTTGACCTCCCGGCTGTTTTTTTATACAATACAAAGATATAAATGCCCGATCGGAATGGTTCCGGTCCGGGCTTACGGCTAAAAAGGTGAGACATGAAAAGAGCGATAAAATACCTGCTGGTATATAAAGAGAGGCTGATCTCGGGCTACACGGTAAAGATACTGGGAACCGTGGTCGAGCTTTTTATACCCTGGATAATGGCAAAGATACTCGATGAGGTAGTGCCTTCTGTAAAAACAACAAAGAACTACATGCCCCTGGCGCTTTGGGGAGGGCTTATGGTGCTCCTCGCGCTCGCGGCGCGCTTTATGAATATGTTTGCAAACCGCCGTGCGGCATGGACTTCCAAGGAAGCCGTAAAGACGCTCAGGGACGATCTCTTTAAAAAGATAATGAACCTTTCCGGAAAGCAGACCGACAGCTTTGGTATCCCGTCTCTTGTGTCGAGGCTTACAAGCGATGTCTACAACATTCACGGATTTTTCAACGTTATCCAGCGTATCGGTGTGAGAGCGCCTCTTATCATCACGGGCGGTCTCATCATTTCCGCGACTCTCGATCCCGTTCTTACGCTCACTCTTGTCGCAACGCTGCCGTTCGTGTTTCTGATAGTTTTTACGATCTCCAGAAAGGGCGTGCCGCTCTATACCAAAGTGCAGACCTCGGTGGACGAGATGGTGCGTGTCATAAGGGAAGACATTTCAGGGATCCGCGTGATCAAGGCCCTTTCAAAGGAGCAGTTTGAGCGCGGGCGTTTTCAGGGCGCAAACGACGATACGGTAAAAAATGAACTGCATGCAGCGGGCGTAATGGCCGCATCGGGGCCGTTCATCAGTCTGAGCCTGAATCTCGGACTTGTGCTCGTGGTGATAGTCGGAGCATACCGCATAAATTCGGGTGCATCGCTTCCCGGCGTCATAGTTGCGTTCCTCACATATTTCACCATGATCCTCAACGCGGTCATCACCGTAAACCGCATTTTCATAAACTATTCCAAGGCCTCTGCTTCGGCAGACCGTGTATGGGCCGTGATGGATTCGGAAAACGATCTGAAGGTCACAGCGGAAATGAAGCACAGCACGAACGGGCACAGGATAGAATTCCGGAATGTTTCTTTTACTTACGGAGACCCTTCGGAAGCGACCGACGAGAAAATGGTCTTAAAGAATATAAGCTTTACAGTGGAGCCTGACGAGTCACTTGGCATAATAGGAGCGACCGGCTCGGGAAAGACGACGATCTTAAGCCTTCTCATGCGTTATTACGATGCGACAAAGGGCGAGATCTATGTGGATGGGCGGAACGTAAAGGAATATGAGCTTGACGAGCTCAGACGGAAATTCGGAGCCGCATTCCAGAACGACGTGGTCTTTGCCGACACCATTGAAGAGAACATAAGCTTTGGAAGAGATATACCGCACAGAGATATCGAAAAGGCCGCAAAGGCTGCGCAGGCCTATGATTTCATCATGGGTAAGGACGGTGGCTTTGAGCATGAAGCGACCATCAAGGGAAGCGACCTTTCGGGCGGACAGAAGCAGAGGCTCTTTATTTCGCGAGCGCTTGCAGGAAGCCCTGAGATCCTTATTCTTGACGACTCTTCATCCGCGCTTGACTACAAGACCGACGCGGAAGTGAGAAAAGCGATAAATGCCGATTATGCCGGATCGACCATGATCAGTGTGGCACAGCGCATAAGCTCCGTCATGAAGATGGACAAGATAATAGTGCTTGATGACGGAAAGATGATCGGCTACGGCAAACATGATGAACTGATGGAAAACTGTGAGGTATACAGAGAGATCGCGGCAACGCAGCTCGGAAGCCTTGCGTGACACATTGCTTTTCGGAGAACAACAATGGCAGACAACAAACAAGTAAATGTGGGAAGAGGAAAAGCTGTAGAGCATGCAAAAGATCCAAAGGCAGCTCTCAGGTTTTTGTGGAGATATCTAAGCAGGTTTAAGGTCCTGCTCCTTTTTGCGCTGCTCCTTACGATAGGCGGCAACACCCTGGCCCTTGTGGGACCTGAGCTTTCGGGAAGGGCGATAGACGCGATCAAAGGCAAAGGCATGGTGGATTTTGAGACAGTATTCAGATACGCTGCACTAATGGCGGTGTTCTATGCGGTCTCCGCGGTGCTTTCTTACGGCCTTGCGCTCCTTATGCGGAGCATCACTCAGAAAATAGTGCGGCAGATGCGGCAGGACGTGTTTGACAAGCTGATGGCGCTTCCCGTGTCCTTTTTTGACACACATATGGCGGGCGACATCATAAGCCGTATCTCATACGACATAGACGTGATAAACACTTCGCTCTCGACGGATGTGGTGCAGATACTCGCAAGCACTGTGACGATCGTGGGCTCGTTCATCATGATGGTAAAGATCTCACCGATACTTGTGCTCGTGATGTGCGTGACGATCCCCGCATCTTTCATGTATACCAAGAAAATGACAGGGATCACGAGGCCAAAGTTTTCCATAAGGTCAAGACGCCTTGGTGAGATGAACGGCTATGTTGAGGAGACTGTGGGCGCGCAGAAGGTGATCCAGGGATATGCGGGAGAGCCTGTATATGTGGAGCGTTTCGGAAAGATAAACAGGACCGCGGCCGATGCCTACTACGACGCTGATTACATGAACGCGACGATAGGCCCCACGGTCAATATGATAAACAACCTCTCACTCTGCCTTGTTACGATATTCGGAGCTTTTCTCTATATCATCGGCAGCATGACGCTCGGAAACGTTTCTTCGTTTGTTCTGTATTCCAGGAAGTTTTCGGGTCCCATAAACGAAGCGGCCAACATAATCGGTGAGCTGCAGTCGGCGCTCGCGGCGGCGGAGCGCGTAAACCGCATACTTTCCGAGGACAACGAGACCGCGGATATCACGGACGCTTACGAACTAAAGGACGTGCTCGGCGACGTGGAAGTGAAGGACGTACAGTTCGGATATGTTCCGGAGAAGCTCATCCTGAAGGATTTTTCGCTTAAAGCAGAGGCCGGGAAACTCATCGCTGTGGTGGGCCCCACAGGCGCGGGAAAGACAACGCTCATAAACCTCCTCATGAGGTTTTACGATCCCGTGAGCGGAGAGATCCGTGTGGACGGGCACGAGAACAAAGAGATCACAAGAGAGTCACTCAGGCGTTCCTACGCCATGGTGCTGCAGGACACATGGGTGTTCGGCGGTACGATCTTTGACAACATCGCATATTGCAAAAAGGACGCGACAATGGACGAAGTGGTGGCCGCGGCAAAGGCTGCGCACATCCACTCCTTCATCACGCACCAGCCGAAGGGATATGACACGGTGCTCACCGAAGACGGCGTGAACATATCCAAAGGCCAGAAACAGCTTCTCACCATTGCGAGAGCGATGCTCCTTGACGCGAGGATGCTGATCCTTGACGAAGCTACGTCAAACGTCGACACACGCACCGAAAAGCAGATACAGAGCGCGATGGAGCGCCTTATGCACGGAAAGACCTGTTTTATCATAGCGCACAGACTCTCGACCATAGAGCATGCAGACGAGATAATCGTGGTCGATGAGGGAAGGATAAAGGAAAAAGGAAGACATGCCGAGCTTATGGCAAAACGCGGAGCATATTACAGTCTGTATGCCGCGCAGCTTGAATAAGGGGCGCGGGAAAAACGGAGGAGACATGAAAAGAGCAGCGATTTTTATGGCAGACGGATGTGAGGAGATTGAAGGCCTCACGGTAGTGGATATCTTAAGGCGCGCAGGGATCGAGATCGATATGGTGTCGATCGGAAAAGACGAAAAGATAAACGGCTCACACGGGATAGTTTTTCTCGCCGATGCGGTGATCTCAGGCTTTAAGCCCGGTGATTACGATGCGTTTATAATTCCCGGCGGAAAAAAAGGCACCGAAAACCTGCTTGCAAGTGAAGCTGTAAAGAGTATACTTAAAACAGCTTTTGAAGAGGGAAAACTTGTCGCTGCGGTATGCGCGGCTCCCACAGTGCTTGGTGCTGCCGGGATCCTTAAAGAAAAGAAAGCGACCTGCTATCCCGGATTTGAGGACAGACTTGACTGCAAGACATTCAGTGAGGAGCGTGTGGTAGTCGACGGAAATGTCATCACGAGCCGCGGCATGGGAACATCCATAGAATTTGCGCTCGCGATAGTACGTTACCTTGAAGGCGCGGAAAAAGCGGATACGATCTCAAAGGGGATAATATTCAGATGATCTTGAAAAACGTTGAAGTGGGTTATCTAGGGACAAACTGCTATATTTTGCATAATGACGGAAAAAGCGAATGCATCGTGGTGGATCCCGGAGACGAAAAGAAACTGATATTTGAATCGATCGATGAGGACGGGCTGAGGCCCGTCGCGATCCTTCTGACTCATGGGCATTTCGATCACATCAATGAGATACCTGCCATGAGAGAAAGGTATCCCGGTGTAAAAGTGTACTGCCTTGATGAAGAGGTGGAGGTGCTCGGAGACGATACGCTCAATTCTTCAAGAAGGTTTCACAGGGCAACGGAACTCACTCCCGATGAAGTGTTTCACGACGGCGATGAGAAAGAGATCGCGGGGATCGGCTTTAAGGTGATCGCGACTCCGGGGCACACAAAGGGATCATGCTGCTTTTATTTTCCGGAGGATGACATCCTTTTAAGCGGAGACACGCTGTTTTACGAGAGCGTCGGAAGAAGCGATTTTCCTACGGGAGACGGAGAACAGTTGATACGGTCGATCACAGAGAAACTGTATGTGCTCCCCGAAAAAACGAGAGTCTGCCCGGGACACGGCGATGTCACTTCCATCGCGCATGAAAAAGCATTCAATCCTTTTACGAGGGAAATATAGACAAGAGATATACGGAGGCATATGACAGACATGAATGAACCTGTGTTTTTGAAGCCCGTTTTCAAACAGATGATCTGGGGCGGGAACCGCATGAGAAATGAATACGGTTATGACATACCGGGAGACGACACCGGCGAATGCTGGGCGATCTCGGCGCATCCGAACGGCGACTGCGTGGTGGACGGCGGTGAGTTTGACGGGATGCATCTGAGTGAGCTATACAAGACTCATCCTGAGCTTTTCGGAGACAACAAGGAGCGCTTTCCTCTGCTCGTAAAGATCATCGATGCAAAAGCGGATCTTTCGATCCAGGTGCATCCTGATGACAAGTATGCATTTGAACACGAGAACGGAAGTTACGGAAAGACCGAATGCTGGTATATCCTTGATTGCGACAAGGATGCCGAGATCATAATAGGGCACAATGCAAAGACAAAAGAAGAACTGGCTGACATGATAAACAACGGCCGCTGGGACGATCTCATCACTCCTCGCCCCATCAAAAAGGGCGACTTTTTCCAGATAGAGCCCGGCACTGTGCATGCCATCAAAAAGGGTACACTGATCCTTGAAACACAGCAGTCGAGTGATGTCACCTACCGTCTGTACGATTACGGAAGGCTGCAGAACGGAAAGCCCAGAGAACTGCACCTTAAACAGAGCATTGATGTCATCACCTGCCCTCATGTCGACAGGGGAACAGAGCATGAAGTGCTCATAGAGGTGGAGGATTCAAAGGTTGAAGAACTCGTGGACTGCAAGTTTTACAAGGTCTACAAGTGCGACTGCTTCGGAACGCTCACCTTTACCGATTCCACAAATTACAGGCTGTTCTCTGTGATAGAAGGACAGGGAAATTTAAGCGTCACGGGCTCGGAAAAGAAATACGAGCTTAAAAAAGGCATGCATTTCATCATCCCCAAAACCTGTACCGACTTTGTGCTCTCCGGAGAGATGAGCCTTATCATGTCTGAGAGCAAAGCCTCATAAGAAAGCGGAACATGACTTATTTTTCTTATTTTTTCCTCGACAATGAAAAAGATATAATCGTGAACCTGTACAAGGACCTGGACAGGCTGTTTTTTGAGCTTGAGACGCCAAACCATCATACAGGGAATCTCTTAAGGAACCTTGCCGCGCTCTGTGACCTGCCGTTAAGCGAGAACGATGACGGGAAGCTTGTGATACGCGGAGAAGTGCCCTGCTACATTGACGGCGGGAACCGAGAGATATATGTGTTCAGGCTCGGCCCCGTGAAGGTTGCGAACATCTATCCCGACGGAAACATCGAGATAAAGGCGTTCATACCCGCGATCTCAAAAACGCTCATGTCGCAGACCAGAGACTACGGGCTTGACATCAGAAAGACCATATTCAAGTCTTTTATCCCCAAGGAACTCAAGTTCCGGTCCGACCTTCATACGCACATGAACGGCAATCTTCCGCCCGATGTGATGATCGCGCTCGGCATCTACCATCAGATAAGATATCCGTTCTATTACGTGAAAAAGCTGGGGTTGAAGCTCACCGCCGCGCAGGAAGCAAAGGTCATGCAGCAGCGTGAGAAGGTCGAGCGGCAGTTTGTAAACTCAGAGCTCACGGGTAAATACCTTGACAGAAAGATAGACGACGAGACCTTTATAAACTTTGCCGACCTGATCCTCTGTAACCTTGACAATGCGGAAGAAAACATAGTAAAGATCCGCGGCTCGCTTTCCATCCTGAAGGACGGGCAGGCCGTTTTCACAAATCTCGAAAAGGTATATCTCTATCGCTACGTTTTTGCAAAAGGGAGAGAAAGCGAAGAAAAGATAAATATCACAGGAGTTTCGTTCATTCCCGATGAGGATGTGAAAAAGACTCTTGAGCGCATGCTCTTGGATCATGAGACTGAGCTTTACAGAGAAAATTCCATTTTTCAGGATAAGCTCCTCTGGATTGCAAGAGGCTACAAGGCACAGGGGATATTTTACGCGGAGATCGCGGACACGACGCTTGTAAAGAAATATGAATCCGTAAAGATGCTCACCGAGATCCATGAGGTGATGCCAAAGATATACAGAGAGACGGGAGTGATGATCAGGTTCCTTGCCGCGATGCGAAGGATACCGCTCACCATCGTAAAAGACCGCATCACGCCGTCCGACTACCTTGCAAGGAACCTTGAGGTGTTAAAGGCGGTAGCCGTGGATCCGTATGTTGCGGGATGTGATTTTGTGGGAGAAGAGATAAATGACATTATCGCGCTGAAGCCCGTTTTCAGAGAGATAGTAAAGATCGCCGCAGAAGACCCGTCTTTCGTGATACGTGTGCATGCGGGAGAGAACGACAGCACAAAGGACAACATAAGCCACAGTATCGCGTGTGTGCGTGACAACCTCGCAAAGGGCCAGAAAATGCCTGTGATGCGTCTTGGGCACGGACTGTATACCTACTCTTTAAGATCAAAAAAAGGAAAGGAAGTGCTTAAGGAACTAAAGGAAAACAATATCGTCCTTGAGTTTCAGATCACTTCAAATGTAAGACTGAACAACTTGAACTCGCTTGAAGGGCATCCGCTTAAGGCGTATTTAAGAAACGGGATAGCGTGCGTTCAGGGTACCGACGGCGCGGCAATGTACGGGACGACGCCGATCGACGAGCAGCTGACACTGATGAATCTTCTGGACCTTTCTTTTGAAGACATAAAAAAGATGAAGGACGCGGAGAGCGAAGTGATAGCAGCCGCAAAGGCAGCATATACCCGTAAAAAAGAAACGCTTAAAAAACTCACGGAAGGCCGCGACCTTGAGGAATTCCTGCTTTCAAGGATGACTCCCGCCGACTCCGCACTGACGCTTAAGGGCGTGAAAAAACTGGATGCCGTCGCGGAGCTTAAGGACAGGATAGAGGAGATACCATGGGATCTCACGCCTGTGATAGTGATGGGCGGGAGCTTTAACACGGAAAAGCGGTCCACAGTCCTCACGGAAGAAGGAAAAAAGCAGATAGATTCGCTCCTTGAATCCTTAAATCCTGAGGATTACTGCTTTGTCATAGGGCACAAGCTCTCTGGCTATGAAAAGTATCTCACCGAGCATGACAAAAAAGGCTTCAGGATCTTTTCCGTCGTGCCGTCACTGATATCGGAGCACGAAAAGAAAAAGCTTCTGGATTCGGGAGTATACATAAGGGTATCCCCGGAGAGTGAAGGAACCGGCATCTACAAGAGCTTCAACTACGAGATATTTGAACGGCGTCCTTCGATAGTGATCGCCTTTGACGGAAATTCCGCCGCCGCGAACATGATACAGGAAGCAAGGAACGGCAAGGGAAGAGCGCAGATATTTGTTTCGTCCAGGTCAAGGACGCTCAGAAACAAAGCGGGTTCGCTTGAAGGATATGTTAAGTTTTTTGATCCTGAGTCACCGATAGAGCAGCAATTGCAAAATGTTAGCACTCATTCAAAATGAGTGCTAATTTTTTCTTGACTTTTGTTTTTTATAGTATTATATTACTCTCCAGAGTTTATTTTTTATGTTACGGAGGCATTTGCAATGGCTGAAGAAATAAGAAAAGGAAATCTTTCCATCGATTCGGAAAACATATTTCCCATAATCAAACAGTGGCTCTACAGTGACCACGACATATTTTACAGAGAGCTCATCTCAAACGGCTGCGACGCCATCACAAAGCTCAAGAAGCTGTCCGGAATAGGGGAGATATCCCTTCCCGAGGGCGAAGAGTACAAGGTGGATGTATTTGTTAACCAGGAGAACAAGACCATCACATTTACCGATAACGGTATCGGCATGACGATGGACGAAGTGGATAAATACATCAACCAGATCGCATTTTCGGGCGCAAAGGACTTCCTTGAACAGTACAAGGACAAATCGGGAGAGGACCAGATCATCGGTCATTTCGGACTCGGTTTTTATTCCGCGTTCATGGTCGCGGACAAGGTCACCATCGACTCGCTTTCCTACAAGGAAGGCGCAAAGCCGGTATACTGGGAGTCCGAAGGCGGCATGAGCTATGAGATGCATGAGGGCGACAAGCCTGAGCGCGGTACCACGATCGTTCTTTACCTGAACGAGGACTCCTACGAGTTCTCAAATGAATACAAGGCAAAGGAAGTCATTGAGAAATATTGCGCTTTCATGCCCGTCCCGATCTATTTCAAGAACGAGAATTCAAAGCCCGAAGAAGTCAAGGAGGGCGAAGAACCCAAGAAACCCGAGCCTCTTAACGATGTGAACCCTCTCTGGGCAAAGCATCCCAACGAGTGCACCGAGGAAGAGTACAAGAAGTTTTACCGTGATGTCTTCCACGATTTCAAGGAGCCTCTGTTCTGGATACACCTGAACATGGATTATCCTTTCAACTTAAAGGGCATTCTGTATTTCCCGAAGATCAACACGGAGTACGACTCCATCGAGGGAACGATAAAGCTTTATTCCAATCAGGTATTCATCGCGGACAACATCAAGGAAGTCATTCCTGAGTTCCTGCTCCTGTTAAAGGGCGCCATCGACTGCCCCGACCTTCCGCTCAACGTATCGAGAAGCGCACTGCAGAACGACGGCTTTGTAAAGAAGATTTCGGATTATATCACAAAGAAGGTTGCGGACAAGCTTTCCGGAATGTTCAAGACAGACCGCGAGTCCTATGAGAAATACTGGGACGACATCTCGCCTTTCATCAAGTACGGCTGCCTTAAGGACGACAAGTTCCGTGACAAGATAAAGGATTTCATCCTCTACAAGAACCTTGACGGAAAGTACCTCACGCTTGATGATTATATCAAGGCTTCAAAGGGTGACGCCGTTACCGAGGCAAAGGACGCAAACGGTGAGAGCGTTGAGGCTGAGGTCGTTAGCGAAGGAAAAGACGGTGACAAGACTGACGACGGCAAGACTGAGTCCGACAAGGAAGAAAAGAAAGACACCGTCTACTATGTGACCGACGAAAAGCAGCAGAGCCAGTATATCAACATGTTCAAGGAAAACGGCAAGGACGCGGTGATGCTTACGCACAACATCGACCAGCCTTTTATCTCACAGCTTGAGTATGAACTTAAGAACGTGAGATTCATGAGGATCGATGCCGAGGTCGCAGGTGATTTCAAGGACGAAGTGAGCGCGGATGAGCTGAAGGAGCAGACAGACAAGCTCACCGAGATGTTCAGAAAGACCTTGAACAAGGATAAGCTTGAGGTAAAGGTCGAAAAGATAAAGAGCGACAAGATCGCCGCCATGATCACGCTCTCCGAAGAGAAGCGGAGAATGCAGGACATGATGAGAATGTACTCGATGAACGGCATGAACATGGGCGGAGACGACCTGTTCGCAGGCGGGGAGACGCTTGTGCTCAATGCAAACCATCCGCTTGTAAAATATCTTTTCGAGCATTCAAGAACAAAGAACGCAAACATCATCTGCGCTCAGCTCTACGATCTTGCAACGCTTGCGCATAAGCCGCTCGATCCCGCAGAGATGACCGCATTTGTGGAGCGCTCGAACGAGATCATGCTGCTTCTCACAAAATGATCTTTTGCAGACGAGGACGCACTTTTGAAGTATAGATGCCTGGTTTTTGACCACGACGATACCGTGGTCGCTTCAACAAAAGAGATACATTATCCCGCTTTCCTCGAGGCGCTCAAAGAAATGCGCCCCGGGGAAACGCTTTCTTGCGATGACTATTTCAGGTTCAATTTCGACCCGGGATTCATGGAGTTCTGTCGTGACAGATATGCCATGACGGACGAGGAGTTCAAGCGCGAAGAGATAATCTGGAAAAACTATGTTTCGACGAGGATACCGACGGCTTACGACGGGATACGTGAGATCATGGAGAGGCAGCGCAGTGAGGGCGGGATATTCGCTGTGGTCTCGCATTCGTTTGATTTTAACATAAGGCGTGATTTTAAAGAAAACCGGCTTCCCGAGCCCGACATGGTGTTTGGCTGGGAGGTGCCCGGGGGAAAAAGAAAACCTTCGCCGTATGCGCTTACCGTGATAGCGGAAAAATACGGTCTTGAGCCTTCTGATATGGTCGTGATCGACGACCTTAAACCCGGCTATGATATGGCGCGAAGCTTCGGCTGCGACTTTATCGGCGCGGGGTGGTGCAACAGAGTTCCCGAGATCAGGGAGTTCATGGAGAAAAACTCGGACAAGTATTTTACGAGTGTTAAGGAACTCGCGGAATATGTGAAGTGAGTGAATATGAGAGTCAATGGGGACGGTTCTTTTTGACTCAAAGCATTGCTTTGAGTCAAAAAGAACCGTCCCCATTGACTCACCTTGACTCATCAAAAAAACCGGCCGGATTGACTTTGAGCCAAACCGGTCGGTCTGTCTTAAGCTAGAAGCGGGAATCGAACCCGCGACCTACGCATTACGAGTGCGTCGCTCTACCGACTGAGCCATTCTAGCATTTGCATTTACGGGTGCAAATACCCTTATCGAGGCGACGGGATTTGAACCCACGACCTCTGCGTCCCGAACGCAGCGCTCTACCAAACTGAGCCACACCTCGGTCCTGTGCCTTACGGCAACCACATTATTATGCATGATAAAACATTAAAAGTCAAGAGAAAAAAAACAGATTGTCTTGAGTTCATGGAAATGTTATAATACAACAAGTATGTTTTGAAACGGCTTTTCTTTTGGAAAAGCGCCTGCGATATTGAGGATGGGTTATAAATGGGTAAGACTGATTTTCATATACATTCGTATTTTTCAACCGATTCTGTGGAAGACCCGGAAGAGATCGTAAAGACCGCGATAAAGAGAGGAATGGAAGCGATATGCTTCACAGACCATATCGATCTTGATTTTCCGGAAGTCTATCGTGAAGAGATCGAAAAGTCGCTCGGAGACAAGGGCCTGATGCTGCACCGCTTTGTGAACGGCCTTGAGAGCGACGCAAAGATCCCGCTCTTTAAGTTTGACATGGAGCGCTACATCACAGAGATCTCGGACCTCAAACTCAAATATTACGGTGACATCGACATAAAGATCGGAGCGGAGTTCGGACTTCGCCCGTACAGAGCCGACCTCTGCAAGGAGTACAGCTACATGAAGCGTCACTACAAGCTGGACTTTGTGCTGGGATCTCTCCATCTTGTCGATGACAGGGACCCTTTTTACAAAGAAAGCTGGGGGACCTGTGACATCAATGACTTCATCGAGGAGTATTTCTATGAGCTTCACGAAGCAATAGAGGAATACGGCGATTTTGATTCTCTTGCGCATATCGATTATGTGGCGCGCTATATGCCAAACCTTGAAGACCTTAAGCACGACCCCGAGCAGATAAACGATTTTGCGGACAGCCTTTACGAAGCGCATGCAGGTGTCATCGATGACATCTTAAAGACCATCATACGCCGCGGGCAGGCTCTTGAGATAAATACCGCAGGTCTTTACGGCACATATGCGCACACTCACCCCACAAAGCAGATACTCAGGGCTTATTCCGAGCTCGGAGGCGTCAAGTTCAGCTATGGTTCCGACGCTCACAAAGCGGACGATGTGGGAAGAGGACTGCTCTAGTCATAGGGCAATTTTTGAGACGTTTACGGCAAAGAAAGAAGTGAAAAAACGCGGCATTAGTATGATAATCAGTGTTTAAGTGCTCCGAAAGACGGAAGGCACATTCAGGATATACAGGACGGTAGCAAAATGAGAGGGCATTTGAACAGAAAATTTCTGAATTTGGGTTTTGCCGCACTTTTGGCGGCATTTTTGGGGTTTGCCGCAGGCTGCGGTGAACAGAAAGACCCTGCGGCGGATCCGGGAGCCGGGGTCAAAGAGACTCCCAAAGCCACAGTGACATCCACACCCGAGCCCACACCCACAAAAAGGGCAAACAACGGCTGGTGGTGGGGAGGAGACGACAGCTCGGAGACCACCACAAGTCAGGGAGAAGTGGTAAAGCGAACACCTACGCCCACTCCCACACCGACCACTGCACCGGCTGAGGACTCGATCTACGCAAAGCTCGGTGTTTCACAGGACAGAAAATTCAGCACTTATGTGTTTTCGATAACAGGCGATCCAGCTGATCTCACACTTCGCCCCAACGGGCTTTTTTACGGGGAAAACTACAAGCTCCGCGGTCGTGAGAGCGAGAAAAAGGTGTTTGTGGAAGCATGGAATCCCGAAGGCAAGCTCATCCTTTCACAGTACGCGGGACTGAGGATCTACGGCGCATATTCGAGACAGAACTATCTTAAATCCGTAAAGCTTTTTGCCCGCACCGAGTACGACCCCGAAAAGAAAAATTTCAAATACAATTTCTTTAACACTCCGCAGCTTGACGGCTCGGACAAATACATCAAGAAATACAAAAAACTGGTGCTCCGCGACTCAGGTAACGATTATCAGTTCGCATGGATCAGGGACGAACTGAACCAGACGCTTGCAAGCTCCGCGGGCTTTACCGATTATGAGGCATGCGCGCCCGCGATCTATTATCTTAACGGTGAATACCGCGGTTTTTACTGGCTTCACGAGTCATACTGCGACAGCTATTTCAAGAACAAATACGGTGACGAAGGCAAGAACGGCGAATTTGCCATTGTTGAGGGAAACGAGATTTACAAGAAGCTCGACGATGACGACGAGGCCACGGTAAAGGCTGCCGAAGAGTACAACAAGGCGTATATCGGTCTTATCAACATGGATCTCACCGACGACTCAAATTTCAAAAAGCTTGGCGAGTTCATGGATGTGGAAAACTATCTCATGTACTATGCGTACAATATCTACATCTGCAACCACGACTGGCCGAACAACAACTACAAATGCTACAGGTATTATGCCGCAGACGGCGAGGAATATATGCCCGGGACCGTTTATGACGGCAGATGGCGTTTCCTTTTGCATGATATGGATTATTCCATGGGACTGTACGACCAGAAGGAGTGCCTGGCAGGTTATGACAAACTTGGAGAAGTCCTTACCGCTCTGAAAAAACTTTCAAAGGATGAGAAGGTGGAAGAGGATGAGGCATACAAGCTCTTCGTGCAATACCTTGATATACCTGAAGGATATACGGCTAACATCCGTTATGCTCCGCTTTTCGCAAAACTCATGGAGCGCGCGGACTGCCGCGATTTCTTTGTTTCCTACAGCCTTGAACTGGCAGGGAACGCGCTTTCGAGAAAGAGCATCAATGAGACTCTTGACGTCATGAACGAAGAGAGAGCGGACGAGATCGAAGAATTTTACAAATATCTTGAGGTCCTTCGCGCGAAGAACGCAGACGGCATCTGGAGCTGGAGAGGACACTACGAGATGTACACGGATGTGATCCGCGACTGGGCCAAACAGCGCGCGAACTATTCCAAGCGCTATATGGAGAAAAACCTTAAGGTCGACCTTGATTAGAAAAGTCCTTGAATTATTAAAGGCATAGGATTATAATCTCTTTTATATTCTAAGGCGGGAAGGCCGCAGACAGGAGCAAGTGATTATGATAGATATCAGATTTTTGCGTGAGAATCCTGAGATCGTAAAGCAGAACATCAGGAATAAGTTTCAGGACCAGAAGCTTCCTTTGGTCGACGAAGTCATCGAACTCGACAGGAAGAACAGGGAGATGAAGCAGGAAGCCGATTCTCTTCGCGAAAAGAAGAATAAAGTGTCAAAGCAGATCGGAGCTTTGATGGCACAGGGCAAAAAGGAAGAAGCCGAAGAGGCAAAGAAGCAGGTGGCGGAGTTTGCCGCACGTCTTGCTGAGCTTGAGAAAGCAGAACCCGAATATGCCGAAAAGATCAAAAAGATCATGATGACGATCCCGAACATCATCGATCCTTCCGTTCCGATAGGAAAAGACGACAGCGAGAATGTGGAAGTACAGCGCTATGGCGAGCCCGTCGTACCTGATTTTGAGATCCCTTACCACACGGAGATCATGGAGAGCTTTGACGGCATCGACCTCGATTCCGCTCGCCGTGTTGCCGGAAACGGTTTCTATTATCTCATGGGTGACATCGCGAGGATCCATTCTTCCGTTATCGCCTATGCAAGAGATTTCATGATAAACCGCGGTTTCAAATACTGCGTTCCGCCTTTCATGATCCGTGCGGACGTTGTAACCGGCGTTATGAGTTTTGCCGAGATGGATGCCATGATGTACAAGATCGAGGGCGAAGACCTTTATCTCATCGGCACTTCCGAGCATTCCATGATCGGTAAGTTCATCGACCAGATAATCCCCGAGAATACGCTCCCTCAGACTCTTACGAGCTATTCGCCCTGCTTCCGTAAGGAAAAAGGTGCGCACGGCATCGAGGAGCGCGGCGTATATCGTATCCACCAGTTTGAAAAGCAGGAGATGATCGTTGTATGCAAGCCCGAGGAGAGCCCTATGTGGTTTGACAAGCTCTGGCAGAATACCGTGGATCTCTTCAGAAGCCTTGACATCCCCGTAAGAACGCTTGAGTGCTGCTCGGGAGACCTTGCGGATCTCAAAGTGAAGAGCCTTGACGTAGAGGCATGGTCGCCCAGACAGCAGAAATACTTTGAAGTAGGATCCTGCTCGAACCTCGGTGACGCACAGGCAAGAAGACTCCGCATGAGAGTTCAGGGAGAAAACGGTGAGAAATATCTTCCTCACACGCTGAACAACACCGTTGTGGCTCCTCCGAGAATGCTCATCGCTTTCCTTGAGAACAACTTAAATGCCGACGGAAGCGTAAACATCCCCAAGGCTCTGCAGCCTTACATGGGCGGCATCGAAAAGATCGTTCCCACAAAGAAAAACTGATATTTCACGGCGGTACGAAACGTGCCGCCGTTTTTTTCGGGAAGATGGATAGAGCCGGATATTTATGCGGCAGACAAAAAGCATAAACCGGCAAGAGGAGGAAAAAATGAAGAAGTGGTCAAAAGTTATCGCTGCATTACTGGTTTCCGTTGTTTTGACCGGAAGCCTTGCGGCATGCGGCAATGAAGAATTTGTATTTGTACCCGGAGAGGATTACCCCGAAGAAACTCCCGCTCCGACTGCGGCGCCCACCGAAAAGCCCGCAGAAAACGATAAAAAGCCTGAGAAGGGAAGCGGCAGCGCGATCGTTAGCGCCGAATACCCCGTACAGGCCGAAAG
>JAEENL010000165.1 GCA_016283775.1 Lachnospiraceae bacterium
CGGAGTTTGTTGACAATCTCCATGATGCATTTAACCTGTTTTCAAAAGGCCGTTACACCGAAGCAAAAGAGCCGCTTTCCAAGGTCCTTGAGATGAACAACCTTTTCGACTATGCCAACATGGCAATGGGAAAGGCTCTCTACAAAGAGGAAAATTACGAAGACGCGCTGAAATACGCAAGGCTTTCGAGAGATCTTGACGGGTATTCCGATTCCTACTGGGAGATAAGGAACACCTGGCTTAAGCATCACCTGACAGCGATCGTGCTGGTGATCGCGGCGATCGTGATACTGATAAAGGTCATCGGCCTTCTGGACAGGAAATACGGTTTCTTAAGAGGCCCGAAGACAGCGCTCAAAACGCTCGGAGAAAAGAAACTCATAAAGCAGCTGACATATGTTTTCTACTTCATGAGGCATCCGATAGAAGCGTGCTACGGCGTGAAGAGACAGGGCGCTGTGTCGCTCTTAAGCTCAAATATCCTGCTTTTCGTGATGATCGTGTTTTTCATCATCAACAAGTATTTCTGCGGATTTTTGTTAAAAACCGTAAGAGAAGGAAGCTTTGACATCGTTTCCGACATGGGTATGATCCTTGTGGCTCTGCTCCTTGTGGTAGGCTGCAACTACCTTATGTGCACGATAAACGACGGTGAAGGAAAGCTCAAAGACATCTACTGCAGCTTCATTTACAGCTTTGGACCGTTCATCGTGTTCACTCCGGTCATTTTCCTTCTGTCACATGTGGTGACGAATAATGAAGTGTTTTTCGTGACCTTCGGACGACTGTTCATGTTCAGCTGGATCGCTGTACTGGTCTTTGTTTCGATCAAAGAGATCAACGACTATTCGATAAAGGAGACATTAAAGATCATAGGCCTCACGGCTTTCACGATCCTCATCGTGTGCCTCCTCGCGTTCATCATCTATGTACTGTGGGCGCAGGTGATCGATTTCGTTCAGCAGATCCCGAGAGAGGTGGTGTACAAATTTGAAAGATAAGATCTTAAAACTGACCGCCTCTGTCGCAGTTCTTGCCCTCCTTACACTCACCTTCGCGTCCGGCATAGGAAACAGCGGCGAAAATACCGCAAAAGCCGCCACGGCAGAGCTTGACGGACACAAAAACGTTGCCGCAAACGAAGATTACACGCTTTATGTAGACGAGGACACGCTTTCCCTGATCATAGAGGACAACAAGACGGGCGCGACCATGTCGTCGTCGATCACATATGATGACGGAGAGAGCAACAAGACCTGGTTCGGAGCCATGAACTCGGCCGTCGTCCTCACAATGATAAACGGTAACGATGACAGCAAACAGGCAAACACCTTTAACGACAAGGTGACAAAAAAATTCAAACGCACACAGTACGGCTTTACGGCCGACATCTACTGGACAACCTACAAACTCGGTCTCACGCTGGAGGTCGAGCTCACAAGCGAAGGACTTACCGTAAGAGTCCCTGACGATTCCATAAAGGAAGACGGGAACGACTACAAGATAGGCACCATTTCACTTTATCCCTATATGGGAAATTCCTATATGGACGATAAAGAAGGCTATATCTTTGTACCTGACGGAAACGGTGCGCTCATCTACCTTGACGACAAAGAGGGAAGATACAAATCCGGATATTCCGCGATGATCTACGGTAACGACATAGGCTTTGAAGATAACAAGGTCGAGTCGCTCCTTTGGGACAGATACCGCATCATCAATTCCTCGGAACAGATCATAGCTCCTGTGTTCGGAATAGCCCATACCGATGACAGGATCGCATATCTCGGGATCGTCGAAGACGGCGCGATGAGAGCGACCATCGAAGGAATGCCGAACGGCGTGATGGTCAACTACAACAGGGCTTACGCAAAATTCATCGAGAGAAAATACTATACACAGCCGACTTCAAACAACTCGACATCAGGGTCGCTGAAACTCACAGAGACCGACAGATCTCATTCCGACCTTCAGGTGCGCTACATCTTCCTTTCGGGAGACCGCGCAAACTATGCGGGAATGGCGAACGCCTACAGGGATTACCTGATCGCAAAAGGTGACCTGAACCACACTGACGACGGCTTCAGGACACGCGTGGATTTCCTCGGGACCGACCGCGAACAGTGGGTTATAGGCACCCGCGCGGTGGTGATGACGACCGTGGATGATATCAGGGAGATCTACAAGGATCTCGAGAACAGAGGAGTAAATGATCTGCTTTCGGTCTACAAGGGCTGGCAAAAGGGCGGCATTTACAACTTCCCTGTTGACGACTACAAGGCAGATTCGAAAATAGGCGGCACCGGAAGCCTTACAAAACTCGCAAAGGAAGCAACCGGAAAAGGCACATTGTTTTACCTTTACAATGATGCGCTCAGGATAAATCCTTCGGAATACAATGTTACATTCAACGTCGTAAAGCGCATTAACAAGCGCAAGTTTGAGGAACAGACCAGAAAAGAAGTCTATTCCGTTTTCAACTACATCACTCCGAAGCGCAGCACGACGGAAATGACAAAGCTTGTGAAGGATATGGCGGGCAAGGTGAACGGCATGTGCGTAGCAGGCATTACCTCCAACATGTTCTCCTATACCTACGGAGGAACAAATTACACACGTTATCAGTGCGGAAATGCCTACGCGGAACTTGTGAAAAAGGCCGATGAAAAGCTGGATCTCGTTATGGAACAGCCCTCGGCTTACCTCTGGGGCAACAGTCTCGCGTTCCTCGATATGCCGCTTTACAGCTCAAGCTACATCATAGAGGACGCATATGTGCCGTTCCTTTCGATAGTGCTGAAGGGCGTGATGCCGGTATATTCCGAATATGTAAACTTTGAAGCAAACAGACAGGAATTTTTCCTGAAGCTCATAGAGAGCGGAAGCTATCCTTCGTTCTATATCACAAAGGAAAGCTCGTCCGAACTCATCTATACAAACTCAAACGACATTTACAGCTCGCAGTACAGCGCATATGCCGACATGATCGAGGAATATGCGAAGAAGCTGAAAAGTGTCAATGACATGGTAAAAGACTCGTGTATCCGTGATCATGACATCATCGGAGACGTTGTGAGAGTGACCTACGATAACGGCGTAAAGATCTATGTGAACTACGGCGAGAATGAGGTTACGGTCGACGGGCAGAACCTCGCTCCCATGACCCACAAAGTCGTGCAGTAAAGGCGGAGAAACATTTGATATGGCAAAGACTATCAAAGAGAAAAAACCGAAGATAAAGCCCGGAAAATTGGAAAAACGCGAAGCCAGGATGGGATATGTGTTTGTGGCTCCTTGGCTCATCGGCGTAGTCCTGTTCCTTTTGTATCCTCTCGGGCAGTCGTTCCGCTATGTGTGGTACAACATAAGGATCACGCCTGTAAAGACAAATTTCATCTGGGTCGGCACGGGAAACTTCACACAGATATGGCTTGAGAATGCGGAATTCCCGCAGCAGCTCGTGACCTACATATGGCAGACCATCGTGGAAGTCCCGATAATAGTCGTGTTCGCGCTGATGATCGCGATAATGCTGAACGGAAAGATAAAGATGAGAGGTTTCTTCCGTCTGATATTCTTCCTTCCCGTGATCATAGTGAGCGGCCCGGTTATGAACATGCTGGTGAGCGAAGGCGCATCGACCATTCCCTCTATGAACGTGCAGACCATAATCTCAGCGTTCAACACGTTCCTCCCGTTAAAAGCGGCTCAGGGCGTGGGAGAGATATTTTCCAACATGATCATGATACTGTGGTATTCGGGAGTGCAGATACTCATCTTCCTTTCCGCATTGCAGAAGGTCGATCCGGCGCTCTATGAAGCCGCAAAGATCGACGGAGGCTCAGGCTGGGAATGCTTCTGGAAGATCACGCTTCCCACCATAAAGCCGATGATATTGCTGAACGCGGTATACACCGTGATATTCCTTTCCGGAAACGAACAGAATCAGTTGATCAACATGATCGAAAACGCGATGTTCTCCGGTACAAAGGAAAAAGGCTACGGCTATGCATCCGCGATGGCGTGGATGTACGCGGTGGTCGTGACGCTCATCGTTCTTTTGTTCTTCCTGCTCCTCGGATCCAAAAAGGATTCCTATGACAGGATGGCGGACAGAAGAAAGAAAGCGCTTAAGAAAGAAGAAAGGCTACACAGAAAGATACAAAGGAGGAACAGGAGAAATGCCGGAAAACGCGAACGGGCGCTCAGCTCAGGAAAATACAAGACTTACGACGGCAGCGGCGACTATTAGACACCGTTTCACAAAAGAAAAGCTCCACCGCTTTGTATTTGGAACCAGAGAAAAGGACGGCGTGGGAAAACAGCTCATCGTATACGGGCTTTTGATCTGCATCGGGTTTGTTTACCTTTACCCCATGCTCTACATGTTTTCCACGTCGCTCATGAACAGGGATGACCTCCTCGATACATCAGTGAAGTGGATACCGAGCAGCTTTTACCTTCAGAATTACGTGGACGCTGCAAAGTCCATGGACTTCTGGCCGACCTTCGGAAAAGGCATACTGATAGCGCTTCTTCCCACTCTTTGCAATGTTGTGATCTGCATGATGGTGGGTTACGGATTTGCAAAGTATGAATTCAAAGGCAAGAAGATAATGATGGGGATATTGCTCTTTTCCTACATCCTTCCGAGCCAGGTGACCATGATCCCGACCTATGTGCTTTACAACAAAATGGGGATACTCGGTACCATCCTTACTTTTGTCCTCCCCGCGCTTTTCGGGAACGGGCTCAACGCGCCTATCTTTATACTGATCTTTTACCAGTTTTTCAGACAGGTGCCGAAAGTCCTCATGGAAGCGGCTTCCATTGACGGAGCGGGTCATATAAGGGCATTTTTCAGGATAGCGGTTCCGTCCGCGATACCTGCAATAGTGACGGTCATACTGTTTTCCTTTGTATGGTACTGGAATGAGTCATATCTCACCGAGATGTATGTAAGAGGGCTTTCGACAAAGAGCATCTGGACAAATCTCGTGATACAGCTCAAAAACTTTGATTCTTCATTCAATACCAAGGCTTCCGTGGGAGACACCGCGACGAGCCTCAATGAATCCGTGAGGATGGCGGCCACGGCGTTAAGCATACTTCCGCTGTTTGTGATGTATCTCATACTTCAGCGGCAGTTCGTTGAGTCGATCGACAGGGCCGGCATCACGGGAGAGTAACGATCTTTACCGCGTAAAGTGCGGTTTTGATAAACTTAAGGCTATTTATAAATAACAAGGAGGAGTTATGAAAAAGCGAATTTTGGCACTTGCACTTGCGGCTCTGATGGTCATCTCGGCCGCAGGATGCGGAAATTCGGGAACGACAAACGGCGGTACCGGCGACAGCGGGAACGGCGGCGGTACAAATACCGACAATCCGTCAACGCCCAACGTCAATACCGAGATCAGCATCAATGATGCCGTTATCAATGCGACAAGCGGTATCGGAGAGATCGCGGGGCGTGAGGTGACAAAGGACAAGATCACACTCACTTTCTGGCACTATGAGGATGAGACCACAGCATCTCTCATGGCAGACGCATTCATGGCAAAATACCCCAATATCACGGTTGAATGCCGTCTTATCGAGGATATGAGCACCGACCTTTCGGCTGCGGCTTCCGCAGGCAATTTCCCCGATGTATTTGAGGGAACTGATTCCGATACGGCTCTCGCAAATCAGTACTGGCTCGATATCAGCGAGTATTTCAACGCAGACCCCGAGAATGACAACCTTTTCCCCACCATCAAGGAATATGGCATCGGATGCTTTGACACAAACGCAAGATTTGCGGTTCCCATGATGGTATGGCCCAGCGCCGTGTTCATCGACAGGAACGTTATCGAGAAGCTCAACCTTCAGATGCCCAGAACAGACTGGACATGGGCTGAGATGATCGACCTCATCAAGAAGGCTACGGTAGATGACCGTACCGGTATGAAATATTACGGTCTCGGTTATTACAACAGACTTGATTCCCTTTACGGAATCGCTGCCTGCACGAACGCAGAGCGTGCGATCAAGGGCGAGTTCGGTTTCGACGGAAATGATTTCGACCTTCAGTACTGGGCTATCGGCGAGCAGCAGTTCTCCGACCTCAAGCTCGGCGGATATGTAGCTCCCCAGCAGGACACACAGGCAATGGAAGACTGGTCCGGCGACTGGAGCACATGGTTCGGAGCAACAGGCCACGTTGCCGTATTCTCCGAGGCATTCTGGACATACCAGAATCTTTGGGGCGTAGAGGG
>JAEENL010000166.1 GCA_016283775.1 Lachnospiraceae bacterium
AACACCGGAGCACCTGCCGCGACTCCGTCAAAGGCGCCGACGGGAACATTTACGCCGACACCTGCAGCGACTTTGACTTCAGGTGCCGATGTGACACCTGAGCCTACTCCGGCACCGACTGATACGCCGACACCTGCCGTAACGCCGACATTTACACCCACGCCGACGTTTACGCCGACACCCACCGTGGCACCTACGAAGGCACCCGAACCCACAAAGGCTCCTGATCCTACAAAAGCACCCGATGGTGTGGTGCGCGCGACTATAGTCGTTAGCCCCGGCACCAGCGCGACAAGGATCTGCCAGATGTGTAAGGACAAAGGCATCATCCAGAGCGCGGACGCGATGCTTAGATACGTCATAGCACACAACCTCGCCGACGAATTCCTGATAGGAGAGTTCGATCTTTCAAGCGATATGGACTTTAAGGCAATCTGCGAAAAGATGACAGGAAAGAAGATAAACTAAAACGTTATAATGGCGTGTATGTCCCGCTATACTTGTGGCGGGACATTTTTTAAGCGGGGCTCCCCCGTGGCATTCAGCCGCGAGGGCGAAAGGAGACAAAGGATGTTTTGCGAAAAATGTGGCGCACCTCTGGACGATAACGTGAAATTTTGCACAAACTGCGGCGCAAAGGTCACTGTGCCCGCAGCTCCTTCTCCCGAAAAAAAGCAGAGCAAAGCAGTTCCCGTGATCATCTCGGTAGTGCTGACTGTTCTTGTCATCGCGGGCATTTTTGCAGCTCTTATAAAGGCCGGCGTCATAAACTTCGGAGGTCAGAAAGCTCCCGAGTACGAGCCCACGCCCGCACTCACGGCTCTGCCTGTTTATACCGAAGCTCCGACGTCCACACCGTCACCAACGCCTACTCCCACTTGCACGTTTACACCGACTCCGACGCCCACAGACACACCGACACCGCTTCCCACGGAATCCGCGGCTCATATAGCGCTTAATGAACTTTCCGGGATAATAGCGGAAACGGAAAAGTCTCTTGATGCCTTTGAAATCTCGGAGTTTGAGGGGATGGCTGAGCTCATTGAGATCGCCGACAGACTCTATGGTGAACTCTCTCTGCAGAAGTCAAAGACGGAAAAGCTTAATGGCCTTCCCGAAAACATCAGAAAAGCCTGCAGTGATATGTATGAACTCTATCTTACAGGAACTTTTGAACTTATCATGGATGTCGATTTCCTCATCGATTTTTCCGAAATAGACGACAAATTCTATGATGACGAAGCAGAGATCGAAGATCTGTACGATGCCCTTGTGGAGTGCTTTGAAGAAAAGGTGTGCCCGGATAATCTGAAAGACTGTTGGTCAAAGATGAAAAGATCGCTTGATTATCTCGGCACATACCTTGTGCGTTCAAACGAGGCCGACCTGCTCTATGATGCGCTCCGGCAGTCCTCTGCGGAAAATCTTCTCATGAGGTTTGCGACCGTATATGGGAATGAGCGTGACAAACTGTCCGAGATCATCAATGATGAGCTGAATTTTGCGGACCTTCAGTTTGCCACGGGCGATGAGATAATGGAGGATGTGAAAAAGGTCATTACGATGTCTGACGATGCCGCATCGTCTTATAAGTTCAGGTATGATATAGAAAACAACATCGAGGACCCGCAGTATGATCATATTGCAACGATATATCCGTCACTTTACAATACCTACGATTGCTTTGTGACGATAAAGATGGGGTGTCTCACAGGCGCCAAGGATGTCATTGTTTCGTGCGAGATCCCGGGACTTTCCCAGGAGACCAAACAAAGCTACCACATCGGAGCTTCACTGACCGTTATAAATATCAAGCCTCCAGCATCTTCCGAAAAGCTTAATCTTGACAAGGCAAAGGACACACAGATCAGGGTCTCGATAAAAGAGAAGAGCACGGGCGCGGTGATAGACGAGCAGTCGTTCCCCGTGCATATCGCGAGCCGCAATGACTTTGTATGGATAAACGATGATTTCGGTACGATAACACAGGATAACATTCTCTGTTTCCTTTCTCCCGATTCAGAAGCCATCACAAAGCTTAAAAGGGACGCGATCGATATCCTTTCGTATTTCACAAATGACAATATGGATTCGCTGGTCGGCTATCAGGGACCTTATTTTGCCTATGATTACCTTGGGGACGGCTCATATGATGACGATGACGACCTGACCGCGACTATGCTCACGACTTACTGTCAGGTGGCATCGCTGATGCGCGCGATGTCCGATGCCGGTGTGAGATATACCATGGATCCTTTTTCCATCGATGACGCAGGGCAGCACATCCTTTTCCCGGATCAGGTCATCGAAAGAAAAACAGGACTCTGCATCGAGACGTCACTTGTTATCGCGAGCGCCCTGCAGAGCGCGGGGATGCACACTTTCCTGATCCTCCCTCCGGGACATGCACAGGTCGCGGTGGAGACATGGTATGGCTCGGGGTACTATTTCCTCATAGAGACGACATCCATCCCCAACACAAATACCGACTTCGTGGACGATGCCAACTATTTCCTGAATTACTGGGAAGGCGAGAGTGACAACTATCCCATATCGATCTACACCGACGATTACTGGAGCTCATATCTCGAGGACTGCTACGTGATCGACTGCAGCGACGGCGCACTCCTCGGAATGACACCGTTTGCGTATTGAAAAAATATTTCACTTCCCAAACAAAACGCTTGCATTTGCAGGCGTTTTGTGTTATATTACCACGGCGTGTGTTTAACACGCCGTTTCTGTGTGTAAAAGCACGGAGTTCGTCAATGCGTTGCATTGACGAAGATCAGGCAATCCTTCGGATTGCTGATATATCACGTATGTCTGACGCGGAGCGTGGTGCGGCTTACGGTGTGAAGAAGCTGTTCGGTCTGCGGTACTAGATGCATACGGAAGAAAAAACCAAAACAAAAGGAGAACAAAAAATGAGCGTAATCACAATGAAGCAGCTGCTCGAAGCAGGTGTTCACTTCGGACACCAGACCAGAAGATGGAACCCCAAGATGGCTGAGTACATCTTCACAGAAAGAAACGGTATCCACATCATCGACCTTCAGAAGTCCGTTGGCAAGGTTGACGAGGCATACTTTGCGATCAAGGACATCGCTGCAAACGGCGGCAACATCCTTTTCGTAGGTACCAAGAAGCAGGCACAGGATGCCATCCAGTCCGAGGCAGAGCGCTGCGGTATGTTCTATGTTAACGAGAGATGGCTCGGCGGTATGCTTACCAACTTCAAGACCATCCAGTCCCGTATCCTTCGTCTCAAGGCTATCGAAAAGATGAGCGAGGACGGCACATTCGACGTACTTCCCAAGAAGGAAGTCATCAAGATCAAGAAAGAGTGGGATAAGCTTCAGAAGAACCTTGGCGGTATCAAGGACATGAAGAAGATCCCCGATGCTATCTTCATCGTAGATCCCAAGAAGGAGCGCATCTGCGTTCAGGAGGCACATGCCCTCAATATCCCTCTTATCGGCATCGCTGATACAAACTGCGATCCCGAGGAGCTTGACTATGTAATTCCCGGCAATGATGATGCCATCCGTGCCGTAAAGCTTATCGTTTCCAAGATGGCTGATGCAGTTATCGAGGCAAACCAGGGCGAGGAGTTCGTTTCCGCACCCGCTGAAGATACAGCAGCTGAAGAAGAAGTACAGGAAGCTTGATTCATTCAAAACATGGAGGGAAAAAACAATGGCAGAGATCACCGCTAGTTTAGTAAAGGATTTAAGAGAGATCACAGGCGCCGGAATGATGGACTGCAAGAAGGCTCTTGCAGAGACAGACGGCGATATCGATAAGGCTGTCGAGGTATTACGTGAGAAAGGTCTCGCAAAGGCAGCAAAGAAGGCAAACAGGATCGCAGCAGAGGGCGTTTGCGCTACATGCATTTCCGCTGACGGAAAGGTTGCTTCCATCGTTGAGGTTAACTCCGAGACAGACTTCGTTGCAAAGAACGAAAAGTTTGTAGGCTTTGTAAATGCTGTTGCAGCTCAGGCAGCAACAACAAAGGCTTCCGACATCGATGCTTTCCTTGCAGAGCCCTGGTCACTTGACACAGCAAAGACAGTGAACGAGGAGCTTGCTTCCCAGATCGCTGTTATCGGTGAGAACTTAAAGATCCGCCGTTTCGAGAAGATCGAATCCGCTGACGGTTTCGTAGAGAGCTACATCCATCAGGGCGGCAGCAAGGCTATCCTTGTAGAGATGGCTGCATCCGAGCGCAACGACGCTGCACGCGAGTGCGCAAAGAACGTTGCAATGCAGGTTTGCGCTATGAGCCCCAAGTATGTTTCCAAGGATGAGATCGGCGCAGATTTCATCGAGAACGAAAAGGCCATCCTTTTAGAGCAGATCAAGAACGATCCCAAGGATTCCCAGAAGCCTCAGAACGTTATCGAGGGCATGATCAAGGGCCGTCTCAACAAAGAGCTCGCTGAGATCTGCTTAAACGACCAGGTATACGTTAAGGCTGAGGACGGAAAGCAGACCGTCGGCCAGTACGTTGCTCAGGTTGCAAAGGCAAACAACATGACTCTTTCCATCAAGCGTTTCGTTCGTTTCGAGACCGGTGAAGGCCTTGAGAAGAAGAGCGAGAACTTCGCTGAGGAAGTTGCAAAGCAGATGGGTATGTAATTATCCTTTGACTTGAATCAACCCAGGCTCCGGTGCTTCCGGAGCCTTTTTTACAATTATCGCTCAAAGCCGCGGGGGCAGATATGGAGATCAAACCTTACAAAAAAGATCATGAATATTCGTATTCACTCGGCGCATTCCCGACTGTCGAGCTTTTAAAAACACGTCCCGAAACCGTAAAACAGGTGATACTTCATTCAACCTTCACCGACGCGGAAAACATAAAAAAGCTTTCTGCGCCGCACGGGATAGAAGTCGTAGTGAACGATAAGCTCATTCAAAAGCTTTCCGATAAGGAAAACTGCTTCTGTATCGGCGTGTTTTCCAAGTATGAAGACAAACTCCGCAACGACCGCCCCCACATCTGCCTTGTAAACCCCGGAAACATGGGAAATCTCGGCACGATAATAAGGACCGCGATTGGTTTTGGGATAAAGGATATGGCGATCATCTCACCCGGAGCGGACGTTTTCAATCCAAAGACTGTACGCGCATCAATGGGAGCTGTTTTCCGCATGAACATCAGATATTTCGAAAGCTTTGAGGATTATGAAAAGGATTTCCCCGAGCACGAGATATTCTGCTTCATGCTTAACGCAAACCATACTCTCGAAGTCGGAAAAACAGAGCATTCTTTGCTCTATACACTTGTTTTCGGAAACGAAGCCACAGGACTTCCCGACTCATTTCTGACTAAGGGAAAGAGCATAATAATACCGCAGTCCGAAGAAGTGGATTCCCTGAACATCACTATTGCCGCGGGCGTCGGAATGTACGCATTTTCAAGCATAACAAACCCCAAAAAATAAATTTCCAAAGGATTAAAAGACTATAAAGTAAGCCGTTTTTCCTTGATTTTTAAATTGGAATTTGGTAGTATACAGAAAGTAACTTACGGAGGCAATGTTAATGGCGGCAATCAGAGCAGAACAGATCAATCCTTTCCTCATGTCTGCAAGATCGGTCATGCAGACTGTTTGCGGAATTGATATCAAATTCGGCAAGATAGAAAAAACAGACTTTAAGCTTGACGGCGATCCGATGCTCATCATGCTCGGTATCACCGGAGAACTCAGCGGGCAGGCATGTTTTGTCATGTCCATAGAAATAGCCAAGAAAATAGCGTCAAAGATGATGATGGGAATGCCGGTCGAAGAGTTTGACGACATGGCGCGTTCAGCGATCTCAGAGCTTGGAAACATGGTAATGGGAAACGCAGCGACCATTCTTTCAAACAACAACGTGCTTATCGACATCACGCCGCCCACTATCATCACGGGAACCACATCCATACAGTCTCCCGACAGCACTATGTTCAAGGTGCCTCTTCTCTATGAAGACTACAGCGTTATGTTGTGCTTCATGTTCAAAAACCTATAATTAAAATTAATTAAAGCCGCGCTTGTCGCGGCTTATTTTTAGTGGTATTATATGAAAAATATTTCAAAAAATGAATAATTATTCAGGAGGAAACCATCTTGATCAGACTCTTTGACAAAGGTGCATTTGTATTCAATGGACAGGATATCGTAAGCGAAGAAAATATCCAAAATGAATACCGCGCATATTCAGCGGCATGCCCCGAGAAACAGGAAGCAGCAAAAAACACGCTTGCATACTCTGTGCTCAGTGCCCACAACACATCAGGAAACATGGAAAAGCTTAAGATACGCTTTGACAAGCTCACTTCCCATGACATCACGTTTGTCGGCATCATCCAGACAGCAAGAGCGAGCGGACTTGAGAGCTTTCCCATTCCCTATGTCCTTACAAATTGCCACAATTCCCTCTGCGCAGTCGGCGGCACCATCAACGAGGACGATCACATGTTCGGTCTTTCCTGTGCAAAGCGCTACGGCGGAATGTTCGTACCCCCTCACCAGGCGGTCATCCACCAGTTTGCGCGTGAAATGCTCGCAGAATCCGGCAAGATGATCCTCGGTTCCGATTCACATACAAGATACGGCGCGCTCGGCACCATGGCAGTGGGAGAAGGCGGACCCGAGCTTGTAAAACAGCTTTTAAAGAAGACCTATGACATAAATATGCCGAAGGTCGTTGGCGTGCATCTCACAGGTAAACTCCGTCACGGCGTGGGTCCTCAGGACGTTGCGCTCGCAATCATCGGCGCTGTGTTTAAGAACGGCTATGTAAACAACAAAGTAATGGAATTTTTCGGAGAAGGCGTGAACAACCTCACCGTTGACGAGAGGATAGGCATAGATGTCATGACCACGGAGACCACATGCCTTTCTTCGATATGGATCACAGACAGCAAAGTTAAAGAATTCTATGAGATACACAAGCGTCCGGAAGGCTTTAAGGAGCTTAAGCTTCCCGAAGTCGTATATTACGACGGACTCATCGATATCGACCTTTCTGAGATCCACCCGATGATCGCGATGCCTTTCCATCCGAGCAACACTTATACCATCGATGAGCTGAACGCAAACCTTCTTGACATCCTTGACGATGTTGAGAAAAAAGCCCTTGTTTCCCTCGACAACAACAAAGTAGAATACAAGCTCAAGGACAAAGTGAGAAACGGCCGTCTCTATGTGGATCAGGGCGTTATCGCTGGCTGCGCGGGCGGTGGCTTTGAAAACCTCTGCGCCGCTGCGGATATCCTTAACGGAAAATTCATAGGCGCGGATGATTTCTCGCTCAGCATTTATCCTGCTTCACAGCCCATCATGATGGAGCTTGTGAAAAACGGCACGATAGCAAAATTCCTTGAAACAGGCGCAACTGTGCGCACCGCGTTCTGCGGCCCCTGCTTCGGTGCGGGCGACGTTCCCTGCAACAGAGGATTTTCCATCCGTCATTCAACAAGAAATTTCCCGAATCGCGAAGGTTCAAAGGTCACAAACGGCCAGATCGCGTCCGTTGCGCTCATGGATGCACGTTCCATCGCCGCAACCGCAGCAAACAAGGGATATCTCACAAGTGCCGAGACCTTTGAAGGTGATTTCACAAAGCCTAAGTATTTCTTTGACAGCACGATCTATGAAAACAGAGTATACAACGGAGTAGGACATCCTGACAAAAACGTCGAAGTAAAATTCGGACCCGGAATCGTCGACTGGCCCGAGATGTGCGCACTTCAGGACAACATGCTCCTTCAGATGGCGTCCGTCATAAAGGATCCCGTTACCACGACCGACGAGCTCATCCCGTCAGGAGAGACCTCATCCTACAGATCGAATCCTTTAGGACTTGCCGAATTCACGCTTTCAAGAAAAGATCCCGCATACGTCGGAAGGGCAAAGAACATACAGAAGGCCGAAAAAGCAAGATGGAAAGCAGCTTCCGCAGATGACATCACCGCGGCTCTTCCCGAGATAAAGACAGTGCTTGAAAAAGTCGAAAAAGATTTCGGAGCGGATCCGTTAAAACTCCAGGTCGGAAGCGTGATCTATGCCGTAAAGCCCGGAGACGGAAGCGCCCGCGAACAGGCCGCATCCTGCCAGAAGGTGCTCGGAGGCCTTGCAAACATCGCGCATGAATATGCAACAAAGAGATACCGCTCAAACCTCATAAACTGGGGCATGGTTCCTTTCCTTTTTGACGAAGAGGCTCCTTTTGAAGTGGGAGACTATCTCTTCGTAAAAGACATAAAAGACGCGATAATAAACAAGCGTTTCGAGATAAAAGCCTATATCGTTAACAAGGACAATAAAGAGATCACCTTAAAGATCGGCGAGCTCACTGATGACGAGCGCGAGATCATCACTAAGGGCTGCCTCATCAACTATTACAGAGGGTAAAATTAAAAAAACTGTTGACGTGTCGGCATTTTATGGTATAATAATCGAGTGTTTCGGGGAAACTTTATTCCGAAACGGCAATACACACCTTCAATCCGAAGGGAGGGATAAAGAAAATGTCAAGTGTTATCGTAAAAGAGAACGAATCTCTGGACAGCGCACTTCGCAGATTCAAGAGAAACTGCGCAAAGGCCGGCATCCAGCAGGAGATCCGTAAGCGTGAGCATTATGAGAAGCCCAGCGTTAAGAGAAAGAAGAAATCTGAGGCAGCTCGCAAGAGAAAATATAAATAGTTCAGACTGTTTGGAGACCTCTTTTCGGAGAGGTCTTTTTTCTTGCCTAAATATATGTGATGTGTTATAATTTCTTTTATGATTGAATATCGGAGGAGCAGATGGACGCTCGGCTGGAACTTGATTTTTTTGTGATCGTTATCCTTGCGTGGGTTACATATAAATTAAACAAAGATGCAGATGAGAGAGATGCAAATCTTACCTTATGCCGCAGTATTTATATTGTCCTGACGGCCTCTGTCCTGAACGTGCTTCTTATCGCGTGCGAGGGCAGGATCCCGGGGCTTGCGATGACTCTTTTGTACACCGTGTACTACTGCGTTCTGCTCGTCATGGGATTCTACTGGTTCATCTATTCCGGCCTTTTCACCAAGAACAAAAAGATGTTCAACAAGGAAAACCGCGTGACTTTTCTTGTTGTGCTTGCACTCGAAGTGATCTTTGCGCTGCTGAGTCCCTGGGTCCACATCCTCTATACGGCTGACCCGGAAACGGGATTTATTGTCACAGGACTTCTCGGAAAAGTGATGTTCTACGCGCCTTACGCGTTCATCCTTTTTGCATCTGTGCAATTCACGATCGCTCTTATTTTCGATCCCGAGACCAGGACCGAGATATCCTATGAGACCATTGCTGTGCTCATAGGTCTTCCAATGCTCACCATCATCCTTACACTGATATTTGAAAACTTCAATGCGCTTCCCGCATCCATCGCGATAAGCATCATGTTCATCTATTTCGATTTCCATGTAGGACATGTATCGACCGACGGCCTTACGGGACTGAACAACAAAAAGCAGTACCTGCACTACATCACTTCAGCCATGCAGGATGCAAAAGGCGCTTTAAAGCTTTACCTCGTTATCTGCGACCTTGATTATTTCAAGGAGATCAATGACAACTTCGGACACGCCGAAGGCGACAAGGCGCTCATAGAAGTCGCGGGTATCCTCAAAAAAGTATGTTCCGATACGGGCGGAAGTTTCCTCGCGAGATACGGTGGAGACGAATTTGTTGTCGTATTCAAGGCAAGATTCGTTGAGGACGTTGTCGATTTCAAGGACAAGATGGAGCAGGCCATAGCAGACCGGAACAAAGAGCCGGGAGTGCGCTACAAGCTGTCCATGAGCATCGGCTATGCAAAGTACGAATACGGCCAGACTCTCGAAACTCTCACCGAACATGCTGATGAGATGCTCTACTACGAAAAAGAAGACCATCACCAGAAGATAGAAGAAAAAAGGAACAATATATGACAGAATCGGACGCTTCAGTCCTCACATTAGACGCTCGCACCGCAAAAGCGGTGTTTGGGGAATTTGATTCCTACGCGAAAACAATAGAAAAAAGCTTCAACGTGTCTCTCATCCAGCGCGAGAGCGGGTTAAAGATCATCGGAAGCGCTGCGAACATCACAGCCGCGTCGTCACTTATCAATAAACTTGCAGAGACTTATTCAAAGCAGGGGGCGCTCACGGAACAGACCGTGAACTACCAGATAGCGATGGCACTTGAAAACAGGCTCGATGCGGTTTCCGAAGCCGACCGTGACATCATTTCCTACACCATAATGGGAAAGCCCATAAAGCCAAAGACCATAGGCCAGAAGGAATATGTCGATCTCATAAGGAACAAGATGATCGTGTTCGGCATTGGCCCTGCGGGAACGGGAAAGACTTATCTCGCAATGGCGATGGCGATCAAGGCTTTCAAAGCAGACGAAGTCTCAAGGATCATCCTCACAAGACCTGCGATAGAAGCGGGAGAGAAACTCGGTTTCCTTCCCGGAGACATGCAGAGCAAGGTCGATCCTTATCTCAGACCTCTTTATGACGCTCTCTACCAGATAATGGGCGCGGAAACGTTCCAGAGAAACATGGAAAAAGGCCTCATAGAAGTCGCTCCGCTTGCCTACATGAGAGGCCGCACGCTCGACAACGCATTTATCATCCTCGACGAAGCGCAGAACACGACACCTGCGCAGATGAAGATGTTTTTGACGCGAATAGGCTTTGGCTCAAAAGCAATAATCACCGGCGACATCACCCAGAAGGACCTTCCGGAGGGCACAGTATCAGGACTTGACACAGCGCTCAAAGTCCTGTCGGGCATCGATGAGATCGGGATATCACGCCTCACATCACTCGATGTGGTGCGTCATCCGCTGGTACAAAAGATAGTAAACGCCTACGAGGAATACGAGAAAAAGGAAAGCAGGAAAAAGCTTCCCGAAAAAACACCGAAAGGTACAGGACATGCAAATGCAGGAAGACCACGCTCTTCAAAAAGATAATATCATAAAGCTTGCGGCCTTTGGCGCCGTGATGATCATCACCGCGATATTTCTCATATTGTACATAAACGGAAAGACAGCCGCATCGGTATATGACAAGCTCTATGTCAGATCGAGCGTCTTTGTGCTTGCAGTCTGCATCGTGTATTCCTTTATCACAAGACAGAAAAACTGCTCCGACTGGAAAAAGACAGTCATTTCTTCCGTGATGTTTGTGATTCCCGCGATCCTGCTGATGGTCTTTGATTCCTATATCAATTTCCCGGTATGGATGCTCGGCGGGATCCTCATCGCAGCACTCATCGACCTGAACCTCGGTCTTTTTGTATCCTATTTCTACATCCTTCAGGCTGCGCATCTTGACAACGATACGATAAAGGGCCTCATCATCACGCTTGTCACAGTGAGCCTCATATGCGTCCTCACAAGATTCATAAAGACCTTTACCTCGATGCTCTATTCGATGGTGATCGTATCATGTGTAACGCTTGTTATGTCGCTTATCCTCAACAAGCTCATGATCCGCGATTCTTTTTCCACGATATCGCTGAACCTCATAATCGCGTTCCTTACCATGATCGCCGTGACATATGTATGCAAAAAGTTCCTAGGCGAGAGCCTTGAAACAGAGGAGAATACGCCTGAAAACGGGATTACCGCGACAGAAAGCACGGAAAACGGATTCACCTATCTCAACAAGCTTGCAGATGAGACAAACGACGTTTCCTACGAGACCGAAGCCGCCGTTTCCGCAGTGATAGCAGACAGCATCGCGTCCCCCGAGTCAAAGAACGACCGCGAAAAAACGGACATTGCCGAGGAAGACGCGAAAAAGCTCGAAGACGAATACAAGAACGCGGTCAACAGCCTGTCTTCCAAGGAAGAACTCAATAAATTCACAGTCGAGAATTCCGAGCTTCTGTTGAAGTTAAAAGAAACGAAAAAAGCGCTTTACCTGCATAATGTCAGAGTTTCGAGGCTTGCCGGAAAATGCGCGGACGGAATGCACGGGATAAATGCGACTCTGGTAAGAGCCGCAAGTCTCTACAACGGCATAGGAAAGCTTGAACCGGGAGACGAATACGAAAACAGCATAAAGATCGCAAAAGAGAACGATTTCCCGAAGGAACTCACGGAATGCCTGAAGGCCTGCTCAAAGACAAGCGAAGCTCCCGTTATCTCCGGAGAGACCGCGATCGTTGTTATCACCGACACCGTAGTCACGACCTATTACTACCTGAAGTCCAAAAAGACACTGATCTATCCCGAAAAGCTCGTGGATTCCGTGATCGGCAAGGAGATCACCCACGGAAGGCTCAACAGTTCGGGGCTTTCCATCGCGGACTGCAGCTATATGAGGGAATATTTTGTTGAGACTATCAACAATCTGGAGAAGAAATGACCGTAAATTTCGAATCTGAAGTAAAACTGGATCTTGATTTTGATGTTACTTCCGAGGCGGAACGCACGATAAACGCGTGCCTCGATCATGTTTCCTGCCCATATGAGGCGGAAGTGAACCTTCTTGTCACCGACAGCGACGGGATCCATCTCATGAACAAAGAAAACAGGGGTATCGACGCGCCTACCGATGTGCTCTCGTTTCCGCTCATCGACTATGAGACGCCCGCGACCTTTGATTTTACCGAAAACGACGAGATCGAGCTCTGCAATCCGGACACCGGTGAGCTTATGCTCGGGGACATCGTGATAAACATCGACAGGGTAAAAAGCCAGGCCAAAGAGTACGGTCATTCCGTAAAAAGAGAATTCCTTTTTCTCATCTGTCACAGCATGCTTCATCTGTTCGGCTATGACCATGAGGATGATGAGGAAAGAGAAAAAATGGAAGAAATGCAGAAAGCGATCCTTTCCGGGATCGGTGTGAACAGATAGAATGGCATAAGACAATGCGCGACAATAAAGGAAATACATTTTATATACAAGGGACCATACTTGCGGCCGCCTCGATAATCACAAGGATACTGGGGCTCATTTTCCGCATACCGCTCACGGACATCATCGGGGATGAAGGAAACGGGGCATATTCCAACGCTTACGAGATCTACAGTTCAGCCCTCCTCCTTTCCACATACAGCATCCCGGTGGCTGTTTCGAGACTTGTTTCCGCAAAGGAAGCAAAGAAGGAATACAGAAATTCCTTTTTGGTATTCAAAGTAGCCCTTGTTTTTTCATTTATCGTGGGACTTCTGATGGCGTTCCTCGTATATCGTTTTGCGGGACCGCTGTCGACGATGCTCTTTAAATCCGAGAGCTCCGCGATACCGCTGAGAGCCCTTGCGCCCACCATTTTTGTGTTTGCGGTGATGGGAGTCTTGAGAGGCTTTTACCAGGGAAAAAACACAGTCATCCCGACCTCGATCTCACAGATCCTTGAACAGGTCGTTCATGTGGGACTCGGACTTTTCCTCGCTTCCCGCTTTATGAAGCTGTACGCGGAATATCCGAACACCGCCGCTTTCGGCGCTGCAGGAGGAACGCTCGGAACACTTGCGGGCGCTGTGGCATCGCTTTTGTTTTTACTTGCGGTATACTGCCTGTACAGACCGACTCTCATGAGGAGACTGAGGAAAGACCGCACGGAATATGACGACCCTTGGGCCGATGTGCTTAAAATGCTGCTCCTCACAGCGGTCCCGATCATCATAAACCAGTTCCTGTTTTCGGTCACCGGCACCATCGATTCCGTGCTGTTCAACAACGTCCTTGCAGGAAAAGGTGTTGACGAGACCGTGAGAAACACGCTGATAGGCATCTACTCAGGAAAATTCAGGATACTTACCAACGTTCCGATAGCCATCGCCTCCGCGATAGGAGTCGCGATAATCCCGAACATAGTAAACGCCTACACAAAAGGCACGAGAAGCGCTCTTTACACAAAGATGAGCCAGGCGATAAAGTTCAACATGCTTATCGCGATACCGTGCGCCGCGGGCCTCATGGCGCTTGCGACACCGATAATGGCCGCGCTTTTCCCGTCTTCCTCGGAAAGATCGCTTGAGATATCTTCACAGCTCATGATGATAGGCGGCACTTCGGTCATCTTTTTCGCATATTCGACCACGACAAACAACATCCTTCAGGGACTTGGGAAAATGCGCTATCCCGTATTTCATGCAATTATCGGTATAGTGATTTACCTCCTTGTGGATTTCCCACTCCTTAAGTTCACCACGATGGGGGTTTACGCGCTTCCCGTGGGCTATATGGTCTTCCCGCTTGTTGTTGCCGTGCTTAACTTCATCACGATAGCAAGAGAAACGGGATACGACCAGGAGCTTTTAAACACCTTCATAAAGCCGTTCGTTTTCTCAGGTTTAATGGGAGTCTTTGCGTTTTTCCTAAGCAAAGGCCTTTCATTCATCATAAAGTCAAACATGATAGTGCTCGCGATATCCGTGCTTCTTTCGATCATCCTCTATGCGGCGCTTATCATTTTCTCACATACCATAGACAGGGACGAAATGCTTGAATTCCCCATGGGAGGCCGCATCGTTGGGCTCTTGTCAAGGCTTGGGATAAGATTATAAAAAGAGTGTGACGCATGAGTGATTCTAAGAAAAAGATCGCGATAATAGGAGGCGGAGCTTCAGGCATGACCGCTGCGATAACCGCTTCCCGGGGAAACGCCATCGTTACGGTGTTTGAGATAAATTCCGTGCCGGGAAAAAAGATCTGCGCCACAGGAAACGGAAAATGCAATTTTACAAACGACCTCCTCAATGTGACGAGGTACAGAGGCGGAAACACTGAGTTTGCAAAAACCGCCGTATCGCGCTTCGGCGTATCCGAAACGTTAAAGTTTTTTGAAGAGATAGGGATAACTCCTAAGAAAAAAGGAGAGTATGTCTATCCGAATTCCGAAGAAGCTAAGTCAGTGCAAAAGGCGCTGATGCTCACGATGGAGAGTTTGGGCGTCGAAACGGTGTTTGAAAAAGTCTCCGAGATAAAGCGCACTGAAAAAGGCTTTATCGTAAACAACCGCGTTTTCGACAAGGTGATAATAGCCTGCGGAAGCCCCGCAGGACTTAAAAAAGATTCGGGCTTTAACGGATATGAACTTGTAAAGAGCCTCGGACACCGCGTGACACCTGTTTTTCCCGCACTTGTGCAGCTTCGTTTTACCGACAAGTATTCAAAGACGCTTTCCGGAGTACGTCATGAAGGCCTCATAACATTGTTTTCAGACGGGAAAGAAATGGCGAGTGACTACGGAGAACTGCTTTTCACCGATTACGGTATTTCAGGTATCCCCACGATGCAGATAAGCAGATTTGCCGGTGAATGCCTTGAAAAGAAAAGAGATGTAAAGATCTCGATAGATCTGTTTAAAGACTTGTCAGAAAAAGAACTTGAAGCGGAACTTAAAAAACGCATGTCGTTAAACAGGACCGCGGAGGACTGCCTTACCGGGCTTCTTAACCACAAGCTTAACTACGTGCTGCTCTTAAAACTGAACATCGATCCCGAAGCACCGGCTTCAAAGGCTTTTAAAAAGGATTCAGCGGAAAAACTCGCTTCCCTCATGAAACACCTTGAATTTCACATAACGGGTACAAATCCTTTGGAATCCGCGCAGGTTGCCGCGGGAGGAGCGGATCTTTCAGAGATCGCTCCTGAAACGATGCAGTCAAAAAAGGTGCCCGGGCTTTATTTTGCGGGAGAGATAACAGACGTTGACGGACCGTGCGGAGGGTACAATCTCCAGTGGGCGTGGACTTCCGGATACATTGCGGGGGACTGTGCCGCAAAAGGGTGACAGAAAGCTTCTGTACCATATGATCAAAGTATGATAAACTACCAGATAAAACTGAAAGTGGGAGAGCCTGAGGAAGCTCTTAAAACGGCCGTAGAGCGCGTTGTAAAGACCGATCCGGGGAAATACTCATGGCATATTGAAAAGCGCTCTGTGGACGCGAGAGACAAGGAAAACATCCTTTTAGTCTATACTATAGCTGTAGAATTTAATGATACTGCTGTAGAGAAGAAGCTTATCGACAGATCTCACGGCACTTTAAAGCATGAAGAACCCGTGAGATATTCGTTTTCACCGGAAGGCACGATAGAAATGCCTCAAAGGCCCGTTGTCGTGGGCGCA